>DATLOS010000123.1:0-3395 GCA_035536155.1 Elusimicrobiota bacterium | reverse complement strand
CCGGCCGCGTCCGCCAAGGCGAGCATGCGTTCCGTCGCCTTGAGCGCCCGGTGGACGTACTCGCGCCGCGCGGCCTCCTTGGCCGGGTCCGGCTCCTCCGGAGCCGGACCTTCCAAGATCTCGTGAAGAGCGCGCACGTGGGACCGCGCGTACCCGCTCGCGCGGACCTGCCCGGCATAGGGCAGCACCCGTCGCAGGCGAAGCTCCTCGCTCCGGTCCGGGAGGAACGTCCGCGCCTCCTCGACCAAGCCCGCCGCGGCCATGTCCACTTGCCGGCGCGCGGCCCATTGAAGGCCGGGGCTGGGCGGAGCCTTCTCCAGCTCCTCCTTGAGGAGCGCGAGCACGCCGAGCACCCGCGGCGGGATCAGGCGGGCGTCCTCCTCGCCGGCGCGGACCGCCCGGAACGCCCGCGGCCGCCTCTCGTCGCTCTTGGCCGCGATCTCGAGCACGCGGGCCAGGACCTTCTCGGCCTTCCCCGCCGCCTCGGAGGCAGGGGGAGGCGTCCCGGGCCGGCCCAAGAAGCCGAGAAGGCAGCGCTCCGCCTCCAGCACGAGCGCGTCGTCGCTCTCGTAGCGCTCGAGCAGCGCCTCGATGCGCGCATAGCGGTCGCCTTTCGCGGGATCGTCGAGCCAGTCCCGGATCGTCTTGGCCGCGGCCTGCTTCACCCGAGGCGCGCGCGCCTTCGTGAAATAGAAGACGTTCTGGAGGGTCCGGTCCCCCGCTCCCTGGGAGAGCTCCATCATGAGCAGGAGGCGCTCCACCTCGGCCTCGGTCGCCCGGCGCTCCTCCAAGGCGCGGCGCATGTGGCGCCAGATCCCCTCGTGCTCCCGCTCGATCAACGCGCTCAAGAGCAGCCGCTCCGACTCCGGAGTCAAGGGGAGCAGATCCGCACGCGCGAAGACCGCCTCGAGGACGTTGTCGGAGCGGGGGTCCGGCGAGGCGCGCAGGGTCTCCACCGCCCGGCTCAACGCGGGCGCGTCGTCGTCCGTGAGCGACTGCCACCGCCGCAGCAGCGGAAGCACCTCGCCGGGGATGCGCGGGTCGCGGTAGTCGTCGGCGAAGATGAAGGACTCGGGGCCGTAGAAGATCTCCCGGGCGTCCCGCTGGGCCGCGTCCTGGCTGCGCCCATGCTCGAGGGCGTGGTAGCCGGTCCAACCGAGGAAGGCGAAGGCCGCCGAGGCCGCCGTCGCCGCCGCCCAGAGCGGCAGACGCCGGCGGGGGGCCGGCGCGTCCGCCTCCGGCGAGAGGCGGGCGAGGCGCCGCAGGACCTCTCTCCGCTCGAGAAGGGCGCTCGTGCCCCGCTTGGCCAAGACCGTCTTGAGCACCGCGGATACCGGCTCGAGCCCGGCGCGCGGCGAGCGCTTGATCGCGTCGAGAGCCTCCTCGCCGCCGGCGAGCTGCGCGGCCACGAGCTTCTCCCGCCAAAGAGCCGGATCGGACAGCGCCTCCTCGGCCAGCTCCTTGCGGCCGGCGCCGTTCGCGTCCAGCCAGCGGCCGACGAAAGCCGATACCTCGGCGCGGTCGGGCTCCTCCCGGCCCGCGGGGAAGTCGAAGAGGCCCGCCGCGTCCTGGCGCAAAGCGCGGTCCAAGGAGGGCCGCGTCGCCGCCTGATGCGCCCAGCGCATGAGGCCCCCGCCCGTCCAGGCCTCGACGAGAAGGAGCAGCGCCGCGCCGGCCAAGACCAGCGCCGCGGGCCAGAGCTGGGCCCAGACCCCGTGAGGAAGGATCGCGGCCGCGGCCGCGGCGCCGATCGGGACGGCCGCGCGCCGCAAGACCGGCGCCGGAGCGCGCGAGCGGGCCAAGGACGTCGGGACCGGGCCCCACGGTCCCGTCTCCGCCGGAGGCGCCGGCTCTCCCGCCGAAGCGGGCGCGCCGGCGCCCGTCAACGCCGCTTCCAGCGTCCGCCCGGAGCGATGGAGGTCGCCGGGCGCCGAGCCCGCGTCCGCGGACGCGGCCATCGCCGGCGCCGCGGCTTCGCGGACCGACGCCAGCTCCCGCGCCGCCGCCGAGGCGCCGCCGTTTTGGCCGGGTTCCGGCGAGGCAGACGAGGCCGAAGCCGCCATCGGCAAGGGCTCGCCCGGGGCCGCCTCGACGACGCGCTCGAGCGGCGCGGGGGAAAGCGGCTCGTTCGCTAGCGCGGGCGCCGGCGCGGCGAGATCAAGAGGGGTCGGCGAGGTCAAGAGAAGCGCCGCGGGAACCTCCCCCGAGGGAGCGAACGCGGCCAGGGGGGCGGGCGACGCGCCGGCCCGGGTCGAGCGCGCGACGACCCCGGCCGCCTGGAGCGAAGGCGCGAGAACTAGCTGGCCAACGACCAGCGACGCGGCGATTCGACGAGAAAGGCCTGGCACCGGAAGATTGTAGGAATGGCTCGCGCGAGCTTCATGAGCCCTCGGGGCAGGGTGCGCGGGCCGAAAGCCCCGGACGTTGCGCGTTGCTCGGAATCGATTTATACTTCTGCCGATGCGCGCCATCCTCCTCGCCATAGCCGCCCTCGCCGCGACGGCCCCCGGCCATGCCGCGGAGCGCGCCGTGACGATCGCGCGCATCGACGGCTCCGCGCCCGTCTCCAACGGCAAGCCTCTCCAGGTCGGGCAGAAGCTCGAGGCCCAGGCGGAGATTCAGGTTCCCTCCGGGAGCAAGGTCGCCCTGCGGGCGGTCCAGGCGGGAAACGTTCTGCTGATCGGCCCCGCCGTGCTCCGCCTGGAGAGCGCGGAGCCGGAGCTCCTCGCCTTCGAGCTGGCGCGCGGCCGGCTCCTGGCCGTCCTTCCGCGTCTGCGCGGCCGCTTCGCTCTGAAGACGGGCAACGCCGTCGCGGCGGTGCGGGGCACGGAGTTCTATGTGGAGCGCCGGAGCGGAAAGCTCACGCACGTATGCCTGTGCTCCGGGAAGATCTGGATCTATGACCGCGCCAGCGGCGAGCTCAAAGCCAGGCTGAACGCGGAGCACCATGCGCCCTACGATTTCTCATCGGGCCGCAAGGGGCTGCGCTCCGCCCCCGCGCCCATGGTCGGCCACACGGACAAGGACCTCGCGGAGCTGCGGGCCCTCTAGCGCTGCTCGATCGAGATCTTCCGGATCAGCAGGGGCCGACGCAGGCGGTCGATCCGGCGGCCCTGGGCGTCGTAGGGCTCCTCGGGCGACGCCGCCGCCTTCTCCACCAAGCCCATCCCCTGGACCACCTCGCCGAAGGGAGCGTGGTCCGCGTCGAGCCAGGGCGCGGGCATCAAGGTGATGAAGAAGCTTCCCCGCGCGGCCGGGTCGGTGAAGCCCACCATGCCGGGCTTGTCGAAGCGCCGCCCGGTCGGCCCCGCCGAGAAGGCGCGCGGCGCCGGGGCCGGCCCGTCCTCCCGATCGCCGCCCTGGAGGATGAAGCCCGGCACCGCCCGATAAAATCC
>DATLOS010000122.1:0-3404 GCA_035536155.1 Elusimicrobiota bacterium | reverse complement strand
GAAGATCCTGCGCGCGTAGAGCTCGAGGCTAGGCCTCTCCAGCTCGGGGCCGCGCAGCCCGTCGATGGCCCGCAGGTCGCGCCGGGCGCCGGCGGAGTCTCCGAGCGCCAGCCGGGCCTCGGCGCGCAGGAGGAGGGCGCCCAGGGAGCGGGGCTCCAGGGCTAGGGCTCGCTCCGCGAGGCTCAGCGCGGCGGGCCAGCGGCCCATGGCGCGCGAGATCTCGCCGGCCAGCAGGGGGATGGCGGCGTCGGTCGGAGCTCGTTGCTCGGCCTGGGCCAGCGCCTCCAGGGCCCGCTCGGTCGCAGGCGGCCTCTGGAGCAGGCGGTGCTGGGCGAGCTCCTGCCAGAGGTCGGCGTTGTCGGGCTCGATGGCGAGCGCGGCCCGGGCCTGCTCCTCGGCCCGCGGGGTTCCGGCGGATAGGGAGGCGGCGGAGCGCCGGCGCTCCACTTCCCAGAGCGGCCACCAGGCGCAGGCGGCGGCCAGCAGGCCGGCGGCGCCGAGCGCCCGGAAGGCTCTGGGCGGGCGCGCGGAGCGGGCGGGTCCGCAGGCGCAGGCCAGCGCGGAGTAGAGCGCCAGGGAGACTCCGGTCGAGTTGAGGAGATTGTCGGAGACGCTCTGAAGGAGGATGAGCATCGCGGCCGCGCGGGGCGCGGCTCGCTCCGCCTCCGCGGGGATCGCCGCGAGGACGGCGGCCAGCGCGGCGACCCAAAGGAGAAGGCCCGGCCAGCCCAGCTCGGCCGCCGCGTGCAAGGGCTCGGAGTGGGCGTGCGCGGTGCGCATCTGGTAGCGGGCGGGCGAGACCTCGGACGGCGCGGGAAAGTTGTGGCGGAGGAAGCCGCGCTCGAACTGGCCGGGCCCTTGGCCCAGCAGCGGGTGCTCGCGCGCGACCTGGAGGGCGCTCGCCCAGATCGCGGGGCGCTCGTTGGAGCCGGGACGGTCGAGCTTGAGGCTCGCCGCGATGAAGGACGCGGGCAAGAGCGCCGCCGCGAGGAGCGGGGCGGCGGCGAGGGCGGCGGCGGCGCGCCAACGCCCGAAGCGAACGAGCTCCACGGCGAGCACGGCCGCCGCGGCCGCCGCCGCGCCTCGGGAGTGCGCGCGGGCGATGAAGGCGGCATTGAGGAGCATGGACGCGCCGAGCGCCAGCCGTCCGCGGCGGTCGCGCACCGCGCCGGAGAGTCCAGCGGACGCCGCTGCGCAGAGCGCGGCCGCCTCGAGGCTCGCCGTGTAGTTGTAGTAGGGCCACAGCAGCCCGGTCATGGGATAGCCGCGCGCGGAGAAGAGCGCCGCGGCCCAGCCCAGGACCTGGGCGCACCCGAGGAAGACCCAGAGCCAGGCGCGGCGCTGGGGGCGCTCCCACGCCGAGGAGGCGAGGACGAAGAACGCCGGCCCCAGCGCGGTCTTGGAGACGGCGGCCAGTCCGGTGAGCGGCTCGGCGCTCGCCGCGGCGCTCAAGAGGGACCAGGCGAGCCAGGCGAGCCAGAAGGGCGCTCCGGGGGGAGCCGACGGGGGGCTCTTCAGCCAGAGCGCGTAGAGCGCCGCCGAGACGAGCGCCAGCGCCCAGGGCGCGCGCAGGCCGCCCAGCCCCAAAGAGAGGGGGAGGAGGGCGAGAAGGAGCGGCGCGGCGCGAAGCCTCAAACCTTGAACTTGCCCTTGAAGGAGCGCTCCATGTCGCGCGACTCCTGGCGCTTGCGCAGGGTGTCGCGCTTGTCGGGGCCACGCTTGCCCTTGCCGAGAGCTATGAGGACCTTGGCCCAGCCCCGGCGGAAGTAGAGCTCGAGCGGCACCAAGGTCAGGCCTTTCAGGGTCTGGCGGCCGAGGAGGCGGCGGATCTCCTTGGCGTGGAGGAGGAGCTTGCGGGTGCGGTCGGGGGCGATCTCCTCGAGGGTGTTGTGGGCGTAGGGCGCGATGTGGAGGTTATAGAGGAGGATCTCGTCGCCCTCGCAGCGCGCGAAGGAGCCGTCGAGGACCGCCTTGCCCGCCCGCAGGGACTTCACCTCGGGGCCCTTGAGCACGAGGCCGGCCTCGAAGGTCTCGAGGATCTCGTAATGGAAGCGCGCCTTGCGGTTCGTCGCCACGAGGATGCGCTCCTCTTTCTTCTTGTCTTCCGTTTTTATAGAATAGAATTCTAACAAATCCCCGCGGGCGCGAGGCCGCGTCGGCGGGGGCACCAGATGGGCAGGTGGCGGAACTGGCAGACGCGCACGGCTCAGGACCGTGTGTCCGAAAGGACGTGGGGGTTCAAATCCCCCCTTGCCCATGATTTCTCTCCCTTAAAGGCCTGGCTTCCCGGGCTCCTCTTCGCCGCGGCCGCGCTCCCCTTCCTGAACGGCCTCCGCGGCGCCTTCGTCTACGACGACATCCCCATCATCGCGCAGAGCCCCCTGGTCCGGGGCCGCGCGCCGCTGTCGGCCTTCTTCGCTTCGTCCTACTGGCGGCACGCCGCCCAGGCGGGGGTCTCGGCGCGCGGCGGGCTCTACCGCCCGCTCACGATCCTGAGCTACGCGCTGACCTGGCGCCTGGGGACGGGCGCGCCCTGGGCCTTCCACGCGGGCAACATCCTGCTGCACGCGCTGACCACGCTCGTCCTCTTCTCCTTGCTGAAGCGGCTGGGGAGCTCGCGCGGCGCCTCCGCCTTGGGCGCCGCGGCTTTCGCGGTGCTGCCCGTCCACGTCGAGGCGGTGAGCTGGTGCGTCGGGCGGGCGGAGCTGCTGGCGGCCTTCCTCATGCTGGCCGCGTGGCGGCTGCTCCACCGCGAGGAGCGACGCGGGCGGCTCGCCGCGGGGCTCGCCTGCTACGCTCTGGCGCTCTTGAGCAAGGAGTCGGCGGCGCCGCTTCCGGCGGCGCTGATCCTGGGCGAGCTGCTGGGCTCGGGCGCGCCCCGGGAGCTCGTCCGCCGGCGGCTGCCGGTTTGGCTCGCCGCCTTCGGGGTCCTCCTCGGCTACCTGTCCTGGCGCGCGAGCGTGCTCGGCTCGGCGCTCGTGGTCGGCGCCCCCTATTTCGGGGGCCGGTCGCGGCTCGTCGTCCTCCTCACGATGGCGAAGTTCTTCGTTCGCGGCTGGCTGCTGCCGATGGCGACGGGGCTGGGCCTCTCCCCGGACTACTCCCGCCCGGATTTTCCGGACGCGGCGCCGACGGACGCCCTGGCCTGGGCCTGCGCCGCCGCGGCGGCGGCCCTCCTTGCGCTGGCGCTCCGGAGCTTTTGGAGGAAGCGCTCCCCGTGGGCGTTCGCGGTCCTGGTCTTCGCGGCCCTGGCGGCGCCGCTCTCCAACCTCCTCGTGCCGATGGAGATCCTGGGCGCGGACCGGATCCTGTACATCCCCTCGCTCGCCTTCGGCGCGCTCCTCGCGGCGGGCTGGGACCGGCTCCGCTCCCGGCGGGCCGCGGCGCCCCGTATGGGCGCCGCG
>DATLOS010000121.1:0-12137 GCA_035536155.1 Elusimicrobiota bacterium | reverse complement strand
CGACGAGGCCATCGTCCGCCTGGCGGTGGCCGACGGCCCCACGCGCATCCGCGAGCTGGTGCGCCTGGGCGTGCGCTTCAGCGGCAAGGGCAAGGTCCCCCAGCTGGGCTTGGAAGGCGGACACTCCCAGCGCCGCATCCTGCACGCGGGCGACCTCACGGGCAAGGAGATCGAGCGGGCCTTGGTGCGCGCCGCGCGGCGCAGCCGGCGGATCAAGATCTTCGAGAACCACACCTGCGTCGACCTGATCCTCGCCCGCCCCGATCTCAAGGTCCCCCTCGAGCGCAACCGGGCCCTGGGCGCCTACGTCCTCGACAACCGCAGCGGCCGGGTGAAGGCCTTCGCGGCCAAGGCCACGGTGCTGGCCACCGGCGGCGCGGGCAAGGTCTACCTCTACACCACCAATCCCGACATCGCCTCGGGCGACGGGATGGCCGCGGCCTACCGCGCGGGCGTTCCCCTCGTGAACCTCGAGTTCGTGCAGTTCCACCCCACCTGCCTCTACTATCCCGGCGGGTTCCCCTCGGGAGGCGCCGAAGGGCGGCGCTTTCTCCTCACCGAGGCCCTTCGCGGCGAAGGTGGCCGCCTGGTCCGAAAAGACGGGACCCCGATCATGGAGGGCGTGCATCCGCTCAAGGACCTGGCGCCGCGCGACGTCGTCGCCCGGGCCATCGACGCGGAGATGAAGCGCACCGGAGCGGAGTGCGTGTTCCTCGACATGACCAAGCGCTCGCGCGCCTATCTCTCCAGGCGCTTCCCCAACATCTGGCGGCACCTCTCGGCTCTGGGCCTCGACATGTCGAAGACCCCGATCCCCGTCGTGCCCGCGGCCCACTTCTTCTGCGGAGGCGTGCAGACCGACGCCGACGGGGCCACGGCTTTGCCCGGCCTCTTCGCCATCGGCGAGACCGCCCACACCGGCCTCCACGGCGCCAATCGCTTGGCGTCGAACTCGCTTCTGGAGGGCTGCGTCTTCGCTCACCGCGCCTTCTCCCGCATCCGCGGGCAGTGGCAGGACATCCGCCGAGAGCGTCTTCCCCCCGCGCCGCGCTGGAACTCGGGCAAGGCCGTGCCGTCGGACGAGGCCGTGGTGGTGCGCCAGGACTGGGACGAGGTGCGCCGGCTGATGTGGAACTACGTGGGCATCGTGCGGACCGACCGGCGCCTCAAGAGCGCCCTCGAGCGCCTGCGCGTCATCCGCCGCGAGGTCGAGACCTATTACCGGAAGTTCCTCCTCACCCGCGACCTGATCGAGTTGCGCAACATCGCCATACTCGGCGAGCTCCTGGTGGTGAGCGCGCTCTCCCGCCGGGAGAGCCGGGGCCTGCACTACACCTTGGATCGCCCGAAACCCGTAGAGGCCCAGCGCCGCGACACCTGGGTGGGCCGCCGCGGAGCCCGGAGCCTGGACTGCGTCCAATGGAAAGCATAAAGATCGTCGGCGCCCGCCAGCACAACCTCAAGAACCTCTCGCTGGAGATCCCGCGCGGGAAGCTGACCGTCATCACCGGCCTCTCCGGCTCGGGCAAATCGAGCCTGGCTTTCGACACCCTGTATGCCGAGGGCCAGCGCCGCTACGTGGAGAGCCTCTCCGCCTACGCCCGGCAGTTCCTCGAGCTCATGGACAAGCCGGACGTGGACCTCATCGAGGGCTTGTCTCCCGCCATCTCCATCGAGCAGCGAAACCCCTCCCGCAACCCGCGCTCGACCGTGGCGACGGTGACGGAGATCTACGACTATCTGCGCCTCCTCTACGCGCGCGTGGGCAGCCCGCACTGCCCCAAGTGCGGCAAGCCGATCCAGGCACGCTCGCCGGCCGCGATCATCGGCGACGTCCTGAAGGCCTTCGACGGGCGGCAGGCGGCGATCTACTCCCCGCTGGTGCGCGGGCGCTCGGGCACCTACGAGGAGCTCTTCGCGCGCCTCAAGCGCTCGGGCTTCGTCCAGGCGCGGGTGGACGGGAAAGTCTTCGAGCTCGACTCGGTCCCCAAGCTCAAGCGCTACGACAAGCACACCATCGAGCTCCTGGTGGACACGCTCACGGTCGCGGACAAGGAGCGCGAGCGGCTGGCGGAGTCCATCGAGCTGGCGCTTCGCGAGTCCCGCGGCCTCGTCGTCGCGGCCACCCCCAAGGGCGAGGACGAGCGCCTCTACTCCGAGCACCACGCCTGCGCGGACTGCGGCGTGAGCCTTCCGGAGCTCGAGCCGCGCCTCTTCTCCTTCAACTCCCCCTACGGCGCCTGCGCGGAGTGCGGCGGGATCGGCGCCAAGACGGTGGTCGACGAGAGCCTGATCGTGCCCGACCCGTCGCTCTCCGTGAAGGAAGGCGCCATCGCGGCCTGGTCGGACCCGGTCACGACCCGGACCAACCGCTGGAAGCGCTCCTGGTCGGGCTATTACGACGAGATCCTGGAGCAGGTCTGCCGCCAGCAGGGCATCCCGATGGACCGCCCCTACAAGGACCTCACTCCCAAGCAGAGGGAGATCCTCCTCTACGGCGGCGGCACCTACAAGGCCCACTGGGCCAAGAACGAGAGCACGTTCGAGGGCGTGGCGAAAAATCTTGAACGGCGTATCGCCGAGTCCGAGTCCGACTTCGTCAAGGAAGCCATCGCCGAGCGCTTCATGCGCGAGATCCCTTGCCCTTCTTGCCGGGGAGCGCGCCTCAAGGAGGAGGCGCGGGCGGTGAAGATCGGCGGCCTCTCCATCGTCGAGCTCACCCGGCTTTCCGTCGCCAAGGCCCGCGAGTTCTTCGCCGGCCTGTCCTTCACGGCGAAAGAGAAGGCGATCGCCCGGCAGGTCTTGAAGGAGATCGGCTCCCGCCTCGACTTCCTGGCGAACGTGGGCCTCGAGTACCTGACCCTCGACCGCCGCTCCGAGACCTTGGCCGGCGGCGAGGCCCAGCGCATCCACCTGGCGACCCAGATCGGCTCCGGCCTCACCGGGGTCCTCTACGTGCTGGATGAGCCCTCCATCGGGCTCCACCCCCGGGACAACACCCGCCTCCTCACCACGCTCCGGCGGCTTCGCGACATCGGCAACACCTTGGTGGTCGTGGAGCACGACGAGGAGACCATCCGAGAGGCGGACTGGGTGCTCGATCTTGGGCCCGGGGCCGGAGTGCACGGCGGCAGGATCGTCGCCCAGGGCCCGGTCTCGGAGATCCTCAAGGCCAAGGAATCGCTCACGGCGCGCTACCTCTCGGGCGCCTTGAAGATCGCCCCTCCGGCGAAGGCGGCGCCCGAGCCCAAGGGCTGGCTGCGCATCCTGGGCGCGCGCCAGTTCAACTTGAAGAACATCGACGTCTCGATCCCTCTGGGCCTGTTCACGTGCATCACGGGCGTCTCGGGCTCGGGCAAATCCACCTTGGTGCACGAGGTGCTCTACAAGGCCCTCGCGCAGAAGCTCCACGAGGCCAAGGAGACGCCGGGCCTTCATCGCGGGATGGAGGGCCTCGAGCTCATCGACAAGGCGATCGTGGTGGACCAGTCCCCCATCGGCCGCACCCCGCGCTCCAACCCGGCGACCTACACCGGCTTCTTCTCCGAGATCCGCGACCTCTTCGCCAAGACCCCGGAGGCGCGCAAACGCGGCTACCAGCCCGGGCGCTTCTCCTTCAACGTGAAGGGCGGGCGCTGCGAGGCCTGCAAGGGCGACGGCACCATCCGCATCCAGATGCAGTTCCTGGCCGACGTCTACGTCAAATGCGACGAATGCCACGGCCGCCGCTTCAACGAGGAGACGCTCCAAGTACGGTATAAAGGAAAGACCATCTCCGAGGTGTTGGAGATGACCGTGGAGGACGGCCTCCAGTTCTTCGCGCCGATCACGGCGATCGCCCGCGTGCTCAAGACCCTCGCCGACGTGGGCCTGAGCTACGTCCAGATCGGGCAGTCGGCCACCACCCTCTCGGGCGGCGAGGCCCAGCGCGTGAAGCTGGCGTCCGAGCTTTGCCGCCGGGCCACGGGAAAGACCCTCTACATCCTCGACGAGCCCACCACGGGCCTGCACTTCGCCGACGTGGCCAAGCTCCTGGACGTCCTGCACCGCCTGGTCCTGGCCGGCAACTCGGTGCTGGTCATCGAGCACAACCTCGACGTGGTAAAGACCGCCGACTGGATCGTCGACCTGGGCCCCGAGGGTGGAGACGGAGGCGGCAAGGTGGTCGCCGCCGGCCCTCCCGCCGTCGTGGCCAAGAGCGCGGCGTCGCACACCGGCCGCTACCTCAAGGACCTGCTCTAGCTACTGCGGCCGGAAGTTGTGGAAGGAGAAGGAGTCGAAGCTGACCTCCTTGAGGCCTCCCGACTTCTTGCGCGAGCCCTTGGGCGCCGGCTCCTCGCGGGGGCGCGTGTTTATCGAGGCGAAGCTCTGCTGGACCTCGGGGAGCTTGAGCCAGCGCTTCCACTCGGCCTCGAGCGCGCCGACGTCCTTGATCCGATAGGCCTTCCAGAGCGCCTTCTCGACCGGCTCGCCGTCCCGCAGGGACCGGCAGAAGGTGAAGAACTGCAGCTTGGTGTGCTTGCGCAGGAGGTAGAACACCAGCGAATAGGACTCGATGTACCAGAGGGTGATCACCTCCTTGCTGCGCAGGTCCTTCACCCCGACGGGCAGGAACTTCTCGAGCGGGATGATGGTCGTCGGGGTCAGGGTATAGAGCGCCGCGTGCCAGTCGGAGCGCTCGGCGCTCTCCGGGTCCGGGGCCTCCTCCACCATGGCCAGGCCCTCGTTGAGCCAGGGCGGGGGCTCCTTGCCCTGCTCCCCCCAGTAGCTCTTGAGCAGGAGATGGGTGGTCTCGTGGGCGATCACGCTCTGCAGCTTCTTCGGGCTCTCCTGCTCGTGGGTCACCACGCTCTTGGTGCGGAACTCGGAGAGGCCGTTGGACCACTCCGGCGGCTTGAACTCCCCGGCGAGGTAGCTCTTGCGGCTGGCGTAGTAGTAGAGCTTGATGCGCTCGTTGGCCATCCACGGGGCGAAAAGGGAGAGCTCGACGCGCAGGCGGTTGTGCATGCGCTCGAGGTCCATGGTGAAGCCGTTGGGCAGGAGCGGCGTCTCGTGGGAGACCTCGAAGTGCGGGGAGAAGGTCTCGCGCCAGGCGCCCACGCGGGAGGCCTGGCAGGGAGAGCAGAGGAGGATGGCCAAGGCGGCGCGGCGCACCCGATAGTCTAGCAGGGAGCGTGCCGCCCCGCCACGAGGCCGATATAAAATCCTCACATTTGCTAAAATATCCGGGCATTCGGAGGTTTCATGGACACGCTGCGCACGCTGTTTCTCAACCCGCCCTCGTACTCGGGCTTCGACGGAGGCGCTGGAGCCCGCTACCAGGCCCGCCGGGAGATCCGCTCCTTTTGGTACCCGACCTGGCTCGCGCAGCCGGCCGCCCTCATCCCCAACAGCAAGCTCATCGACGCCCCGGCCGACGACCTGACCCTCGAGCAGACCCTGCTGATGGCCAAGGGCTTCGAGCTCTGCATCATCCACACCTCCACCCCCTCTTTCGAGAACGACGTCCGCGTCGCCGAGCGCCTGAAGCAGGACAACCCCCGCCTGAAGATCGGCTTCGTCGGGGCGCACGTGGCGGTCCTCCCCGAGCAGTCCCTCAAGGCGTCGGCGGCCATCGACTTCGTCGCCCGCGAGGAGTTCGACTACACCCTCCTCGAGGTGGCCCAGGGCAAGCCGCTCTCCGAGATCGACGGCCTCTCCTACCGCAAGGGCGATGAGGTCGCGCACAACAAGGACCGCGCGCTCATCGACGACATGGACGCCCTTCCGGACGTCGTGGACGTCTACAAGCGGGACCTCACGCCGGAGAACTACTACATCGGCTATCTCAAGCACCCCTACGTCTCGCTCTACACCGGCCGCGGCTGCCCGGCGCGCTGCACCTTCTGCCTCTGGCCGCAGACCGTCGGCGGGCACGTGTACCGGACCCGCAGTCCCGAGCGCGTCATCGCCGAGATGGCCAAGGCCAAGGCGCTGTTTCCCCAGGCGAAGGAGTTCTTCTTCGACGACGACACCTTCACCGCCGACCTTCCCCGCGCCGCGCAGATCGCCAAGGGGCTGGGCAAGCTCGGTATCACCTGGTCCTGCAACTCCCGGGCGAACGTGCCCTACGAGTACCTCAAGGTCTTCAAGGAGAACGGCCTGCGCCTCCTCCTCGTGGGCTACGAGTCGGGCAACCAGCAGATCCTCAACAACATCAAGAAGGGCATCCGCATCGACATCGCCCGCGAGTTCACCCGCAACTGCCGCAAGCTCGGCATCGTCATCCACGGCACCTTCATCCTCGGCCTGCCCGGCGAGACCAAGAAGACCATCCAGGAGACCATGCGCTTCGCCTGCGACCTGGACGTGGAGACCATCCAGGTCTCCCTCGCGGCCCCCTACCCGGGCACGGAGCTCTACCGCCAGGCGATGGCCAACAACTGGTTCAAGAAGGACGCCCTGGTGCGCAACGACGGCACGCAGAGCGTGACCCTCCAGTACGAGGGCCTCTCCTCCGAGGACATCAACAAGGCCTTGAACAAGATGTACTCGCGCTATTACTTCCGCCCCCGCCCGATCGGCCGCATCCTCAAGGCCATGGCGAAGGACCCGCAGGAGCGCACGCGCCGGCTGCGCGAGGGCAAGGAGTTCCTGCGCTTCCTCTGGGGCCGTCCGGCGGCGGCGGGCTCCGCGGGAGCGGCCGCCTAGAAGAGGAAGCCGTGGTTCTCCTTCAGTTGGTCGCGTCCGTTCTCATCCGGGCCCTGGCGGCATTGAGCTGGACGGCGGGGGCGTTCACCGCGCTGTTCTCCGTCGCCTCGGTGCTTGCCGTGCGCCGGCTATGGAAGGAGCGAAAGGCCGCCGCCGGCCGCGTCCCGGCGGCCCTCCCGCCGGTCACCGTGCTCAAGCCGATCAAGGGGCTGGATCGCGAGATGTACGCCAGCCTGGCCAGCTTCCTGGACCAGGACTATCCGGAGTATCAAGTGATCTTCTGCGTCCAGGACGCGGACGACGCCGCCCTTCCGCTTCTTCGGCGCCTGAAGGCCGATTTCCCGGAGCGCGACGTCGAGCTGGTCGTCTCCTCCGAGCGGATCGGCTTCAACCCCAAGGTGAACAACCTCGCCAACGCCGAGCCGGCGATCAAGCACGAGCTCCTGCTCATTTCCGACTCCGACGTGCGGGCCCGCCGGGACTGCCTCCGGAGGCTGGTCGAGCCGATGGCCGACCCGGAAGTGGGCCTGGTGACCTCCTTCTACGTCTCGCGGGGATCGCGGACCCTCGGCGCCGCGCTCGAGGCCCTCTCCGTGAACGCGCAGTTCCTGCCGCAGGCGGCCGTCGCGGGCGTCTGGGGCGGCATGCGCTTCGCCATGGGAGCCGTGATGCTGGTGCGCCGGGGCGCCTTCGAGGCGTTGGGCGGCTTCGCCTCCCTGAGCGCCTATCTGGCCGACGACTACCGGCTGGGCAGGGCCGTGCAGCGGGCGGGCCAGCGCATCGCCTTCGCCGACGCGCTGGTGGCCTCGGTCCCGGACGCTTGGCCGCTCCTCGACCACCTGAGCCACATGCTGCGGTGGGCCAGGACGGTGCGCGTCTGCCAGGCGGGCGGCTACCGGGCGAGCCTCCTCCTCCAGGGGGCGGCGCTCCTGTTCGTGCGCGCCTGCCTGCCCGGCGGCGGCGACGCCGCCCGCGCCTTCTGCGCGCTTTCCCTCCTGCGCGGCCTCTGCGTGGCCTGGAGCCACTGGGCCTACCTGGACAACCCCGATATCGTCCGCGAGATCCTCTTCCTGCCGCTGAGCGAGCTGGCGCAGTTCGCGGTCTGGCTGGCCGGGCTGCGGGCGGCGAAAGTGGTCTGGCGCGGCGAGCGCTACCGCGTCCTCTCGGACGGCCGGCTGGTCCTGGACCGGGCGAAGACGCCCGCCCTGGAGCTGGCGCTGGCCGCCTGAGATGGGGCTTCAGGTCGTCGTCGCCGACGCCGACCGCTCCCCCGAGGTCCTCGGTCTTCCCGCGTCGGTGCGGCTCGCGGATCGTTTGCGCGGCTTGTCACCCTCGCGCCTGCTGCTCTGCGGCGACGACCCGGCCTGGGCGCCGCGCTGGGCGCGGCGCATGCGCGGCTTGCCTTGGGCGGCTTGGAGCCGCGAGTCTCCCCCCCTGCGGGACGCCCTGCTTGGCTCCGAGCCGCTCCTCGTGCTCTCTCCGGACGCGGCTCCCGGCGCCGAGGCGCTGCGCCGCCTGACCTCCTCGGAGGTCCGGGCTGCGGCGGCCGACGCGGACGGCCCGCTCGGGCTCTACTACCCGAGGGCGGCGGAGCTCTTGGAGCGTCTTCCGGAGGCCTCGCGTTCCGTCCCGCGGGAGGCGCTGGACCTGGCGGGGGCGCATGCCTCGTCGGACGCCTGGCCGCGCCTTCGCGGCGCCGACTCCCTGCGCGCCGAGGAAGAGCGTCTCTTCGCCGCGCTGCCGCAGGACTCCGACGGCTACCTGGCGCGCCTCGACCGCGCCTTCTCCATCGCCCTCTCCCGCCGCCTGGTCCGCCTCCCGGTGACGCCGAACCAGATCACGACGGCGAGCCTGCTGCTCGGCCTCTTGGGCGCCTGGCTCCTCGCGGATATCGGGCGCCTGTCGCAGGCCGCGGGGGCCCTTCTTCTCCTCTTCTGCTGCGTCCTGGACGGCTGCGACGGGGAGATCGCGCGTCTAAAGCTCCTCTGTTCCCCGGCCGGCGGCCGCTACGACGTCATCTCCGACAACATCGTGCACGTCGCCATCTTCGCCGCCATCCCGATCCACCTCCAGCGCAAGCTCCCCGGCGTCAGCTTCGCTCGCCCGGGCCTTGTGCTCCTGGCGGGGGTGCTCTTGAGCATGTTCTGGGTCTGGCGGCTGGTCCTGCGCTCTCCGGAGCGCACGGCCGCCGCGCGCGTCATCGAGCGCATCGCCTCCCGCGACTTCATCTACCTGGTTGCGGTCCTCGCCGTGGCCGACCGCCTGGAATGGTTCCTGTGGGCGGCCGCCGTCGGCTCCCATCTTTTCTGGGTGATGGTCGTCGCTCTATCCCTCGGATACTCGCCGTCCTCCTCCGAGGCCGCGGCGTGAGCTTGCTCAAGAAGATCATCCTCGCGATCGGCCTCGCGACGCTGGCCTATCTCCTGTGGAAGATGGACCCGCGCAGCGTCCTGGCGCTGCTGCGCCGGGTGGGCTGGGGCTTCGGCTTCATCCTTCTGCAAGAGGTGGTCCCCCACGGCTTCAACGCCGCGGCCTGGGCCTTCTCCTACCCCTCGCGCTCGTCCCGTCGGGCGAGCTTCGGGCGCCTCTTCCTCTATCGCGTGGTGGGCGACGGGGTGAACTACCTCACCCCCAGCGCGACCATCGCGGGAGAGTTCGCCCGGGCGGCCTTGATCGAGCCCGAGCAGCCGATGGGCGCGCTCGGCGCGGTCGTCATCGCCAAGTGCGCGCAGTCGCTGGCCCAGCTCCTCTTCATCGTCCTCGGCCTCGCGGTGTTCCTGCGCGGGAAGATCGCCTTCCTGGCTCCCCTCGAGGGCCTGATCCTGGCCTGCGCCTGGGCGATCTGCGGGGGCCTGGCTCTCCTCGCCGCCTGGGAGCTGCTGCGCGGCCGTCCCGCGCAGGCGCCTCCTCCGATCTCCAGCGCGCACCCGCGCGCCATGGCCGCCGCCTTGCGCGACTTCTTCCTCGCCCATCCGGGCCGCTTGGCGGCGGCGGTGTTCTTTTTCATGCTGGGCTACGCGTGGAGCGGGGTGGAGGTCCTCCTCGGCTGTCATTTCTTGGGCCTGACGATCGCTTGGCGGACGGCGATGGGCGTCGAGGTCCTCTCCAACGTGATCGACGCCCTGCTCTTCATGGTGCCGGCGAAGGTGGGCACGCAGGAGGCGGGCAAGACGGCGATCTTCTCCATGCTCGGCCTGCCGGCGAAGGCGGGCCTGGCCTTCGGGGTGGTGCGCCACCTGCGGGAGCTGACCTGGGCGGGGACCGGCCTGATGCTCTACTACAAGGCGCTGGGCCAGAAGCGCGCGGCCGCCGCGAAGGGACGCGAGGCCGTTCAGGCCTGAGCTACTGGGAGGGCGTCGGAGCCGCGCCGATCGCGGATACGCCGCCGTTGGAGTCGACGTTGTAGCCCCAGTTCTTGTAGGGCGTCCCATCGGTCCCCGGCGAGCTGCCGGTGCGGCGGCGGGCGCAGGAGACGTTGCCCGCGCCGCAGGTCGTGGGACCGGCGTAGAACTGGTAGGGCTTGCTGTCCCAATCCTGCTTGGCGAGGTAGCCGCAGCCGAGGAGATCGCTGGCGGGATGGCTCGGGGCGGCGGAGCAAGCCGAGCTGTTGTTGCCGGTGGAGAGCGCCGAGCCCGAGTCCGCGTAGCTGCGGCGATCGAGGAAGTACATCCGGTTCGTCGTCCCGATCATCTTCGCCGTGGCCGAGGCGTCGTCGGCCTTGGAGGTCTCGAGGGTGCGCTGATACTGGGGCACCGCGATGGCGGCCAGGATGCCGACGATGATGACCACCGTCAGCATCTCCATCAGCGTGAAGCCGCGGGATTTTCCCCGGCCGGGCGCGGATCGGTCAGGCATGCCTTTCTCCTTGTCCGCCTAGCGTAACAGGCGGACGCCCCCCTGTCAACATCAGTCGGTCACCACCGTAGGGGTGATGAAGATGACCAAGTCGGTGTTGTGGCGCGACGAGCTGGTCGAGGTGAACAGCCAGCCGATGAGCGGGATGTAGCCCAGGAAGGGCACCTTGCGCACCGCCTTCGTCTCGCGGGACTCGAGCAGGCCGCCCATGACCAGCGTCTGCCCGTTTTTTACCCGGACCAAGGTCGACGCCGCCCGGGTCAGGGGGTCGAACACGCGCTTCTCCTGCGAGGAGACCGTGGACTCCGTCACGTCGGTGAAGGACGGCTCGATGAGCAGGGTGATGAAGCCCTCGCGGTTGACCTGCGGGGTCACCTTGAGCACCAGGCCGGTGTGGAAGCGCTCGACCGTGGCGCTGGCGAGGCCCTGGCCTCCCCCCACCGTGGTCTGCGTCTGGTTCACCGAGACGGCTTGCTCCTGGCCCAGGGTGATCGCGGCGGACTTGTTGTTGAGCGTCATGACCTTGGGCTTGCCCAGGAAGCGCGCCTCCGAGCGGGTGACCAGGGCGCGCAGCAGGACCTTGAGCTGGGTCAGGTCCAGGACGCCCGTCTGGAGGCTGTTGCCGATCTGCGTGAGGCTGGCGGTGGTGGTGCCCGTCTGGCCGGTGGAGCCGGAGGAGCTGCCGCTGCTGCCCGAGCTCCCGCTCGAGCCTCCCGCCTGAAGGCCGCTGATGATGTTGTTGACGGGATCGAAGAAGTGCGTGTTGGACAGGTCCTTGGGCAAGGACAGCGGGAAGGTGGTGTCGCGCTTCGGGCCGGTGAAGGTCGCGAGCTCGCCCGCGCTGCCGCCCCACTCCAGTCCGAGCTGGTGGGCGCGATCGGAATCGATCTCGACGATCTGCGCCTCGATGATCACCTGCGGGGCCTTGCGGTCCAGCTCCGCCAGGATCTGCTCGACCTGCGGGAAGACCTCGGGGATGTCGGTGATGATGACCGAGTTCGTCCGGGCGTCCACCGCGATGCTGCCGAACTTCTGGCTGAGGACGCTGCGCAGGACGTTGACGATCGCGACCGGGCCCTCGGCGCCGGCGGCTCCGCCCGCGCCTCCCGCTCCCGGCGCGCCGCCGGCGCCGGGGATGGCCCCCGCCGCCGCGCCCGCGGCGGCTCCGGCGGCCGCGTCCGCGGCCAGGCCCACGGTGGTCTGCGCGCGCAAGGAGAGGTCGGGGTTGCCCGACTGGATCGGCGTGAGCGGGATGTAGCTCAGGGTGTAGATGCGCGTGATCCGGTTGGGGACCTCCTTCGAGCGCGGCGAGACCACGTAGGTGTTGCTCTTGCCGATGCGCTGGTAGGTCAGACCCTTGATCTCGAGGAGGATCTGGAGGGCCTCGCGGACCGTCACGTTCTGCAGGAAGGCGGTGACGCGCTTCTCCTCGAGGCCTTCGGTGATGATGAAGTTCACTTTCGCCTGGGCCGAGATGGTGTCGAGGAAGGTCGCCAGCGGCGCGTTCTTCACGCGGACCACGATGCGGGTCTCGAGCGGGTTGGTGGGGATGTCCGGAGCCGAGCGCCGCGGCGTGGACGGGCCGATCTGCA
>DATLOS010000120.1:0-2393 GCA_035536155.1 Elusimicrobiota bacterium | reverse complement strand
CTTGGCCCGCGCGCGCCACTGCTTGTGGCCCTCGTCGTCGTGGACCTTGGCCCGCGCCGCGATCATGCCCAGCGGCTCCATGAGCTGGGAGATGACCGCCCCGGCGATGCGTCCCTCGAGCTGGCGGATCTCGCCCTGCGCGCCCATGAGGGCGCGGACGTGGTTCTGCGCCTTCTCCATGTAGCGCGGGGACCAGGCTTGGGCCAATTCCGTGTACTTCGCCTTGGCCTCGTCGAGATCGGACGCGCTCAAGCCGTTGTCCTTGAGGAACCTGCGCAGCGCCACGGGCTTCACCGGGACGGGCTTGCCCTTGTACTTGAGCATCAGCATGGCGGCGACCGCGAAGGACGTCGGGCCCTTCTGCTTGACCTGGACGTCCGCCTGCAGGCCGAAGCCGTCGTCCTTGCCGAAGCGGACCTCGGAGAGCTCCTTATCGAGCGGCGCCTTGTCGTCGTCGAACTGCTTCTGGATGGCGCCGAGAATCGTCGCCCTGCCCTGCTCCAGCTGATCCGAGTGGAGCTGCTGGGCGATGACCATCCCCATCGACTCGAGGGCCTCGTTGACGCCCGCGACGAACTCGGGCCCCTTTCCAGGCTCGAGCTCCAGCGTGACCGGCTGGTCGGGGTTCTTGAAGTTGGGGACCTGGACCAGGTCGTCCGGGGTGGGCCGCGACGGGGCGATGCCGAGCAAGGTCTGCATGACGGCGTGGCCGCGGCCGGCGGCGTCCGGGCCCGTGACCAGGACGTTCGAGTGCTTGTCCGTCCGCGCGAGGCCGCGGCGCAGGTTGTCGAGCGTGCTGGGCTCCTGGCCCAGGATCTCGTCCGCGTGGGCCCTGGGGGCGTCCGCGGTGCCGTTCGGGAACGTCTCGAGGTTCGGGGTGTAGCGCAGGAGCTCCGGAGCGAGGCGCAGGCGCTCCTTGATCGGACCCTCCGCCGGTGCGCCCGGCGCCGGAGACTCGGAGTCCCCGGTCACGCCGCCGCCGTCATAGGCCCGCCCGAGGCCGCCCGCGATGGAGCCCGCGCCCCCGCCCAGCGCGCCCATGAAGGAAAGGAGGTTGTCTTTCACCGCGCCTGCGGGAAGCGCGTTGATCGCCGCCTTCTGCTGCGCCGCGTCGGAGTCGCCGCTCAAGACCACGCCGCGGCGCTGGAGGTCCTCGATGATGCCGAGGACGGGCGCCTGGGACACGGCGTGCTGGCCCGCGGGAACCTGGAACGGGGACGCGGCGGACGGGGCGGCGTAGGCCGCCAGGCCGGCGGCCTGGGGCGCCGCGTCCGGGGAGAACACGGGGGAGGCGGCCGCCATCGGACCGAAGCTCGGCCCCTGTGCGGGCCCGATATCCATCATCTGGCCGAGCGCCAAGTTCTGCCCCGCGAGCGACTCCGGGAAGGCCATCAGGGGAGCGCCGGCGCCCGCGAAGCCCGGCACGGCCTCGACCGGCGCGACGCGGGCGCTCACGCCCGCGGCCCAGGAGGAGGACGCGGGAAGAAGGAGCAGCGCCGCGGAAATGGTCGATGCCAACGCCTTCTGGACGATTGCGCGGGTGTTCATGGTCTTTCTCCTTTGCCCTTCTTCCTGCTGGCACGGCATGGCTCGATGATATTCGAAACCCGCCCGCGACCGTATAGGCCTCATGGTTCCGGAGATGAATTCTTTTAGACCCAACGCCGAATGGCCCCGCGGGCCCATAAAAGTGGGCCCAAGGGCCCAGGTTCAGGGGCATTCTCCCCGGCATCCTCGTCCTATGGACGAGCTCCGCCGCGCCGCCGCCGCGCTCCTGGCGGCGTCGTTGCTGGCTCCGCCGCCCGCCGCGGCGGCGGGATACCGGCGGGCAGCCGCGCCGCTGCAGGGGGAGGCGCGGGTCCCGGCTTTCGACGTCTCGGTCGGGGGGGCCGACGAGCGCCTCTCCGCCGCCGCGCTCCTCTCCGCGGCGCCTCTATCCCTCGATGGGCCGGCGCCGTCGATCGAGAGCGTCGCCCCGGCTCCGACCCGCGCCGTCGCGCTCCCGGCGCTTATAGAGGAAGCCGGGCCCAAGGAGCAGCTCGTCCAGGAAAAGACTCCGCCCGCGACGCCGACGCGCACCCAGCCGCCCGCGGAGTCGGGCTCTGCGCCGAAAGTGGGCTCGGAGGCTTTCCAGCGCTCGCTCAGCCGTTCGGTCGCCGCCCCCACGGCCCGTCTGGCCCAGGACGTCCCGACCATGACGTTCGGCTCGGCCAAGACCGCCGCTGAGGAGCCCTTCGAGGCTCCGGCCCGGCGCGGCGACGGGCCCGCGGAGCCCGTGGGCGCGGGCCTCCCGGCGATGCTCGCATCCTCCGGCCTGGGACGCTCCGACGCCGCGGCGGGGAAGACGACGCCGCGGGGCGAGCCGCCCGCGGCCCCGGCCCCCGCCCGCGCCG
>DATLOS010000119.1:0-8764 GCA_035536155.1 Elusimicrobiota bacterium | reverse complement strand
CTTCCGCGCGCAGGCCGTCGGCGAGCGCCTCCAGGTCGGCGGGCGCGTCCTGGAGCCCGCGGTACGTGGCGAGGTGGTTCGCGAGGGTGGGCGGCAGGCGGAAGAGCTCGTCGGCCGGGGCCAGCGCGGCCTCCACCTGCGCGAGCTTCGCCGCGCAGGCCGCGGTGCAGCCCGGCCCGCCGCGCGCGGCCGCGGCGCTGGTGCGGAAGGTGTGGACGCTCCCGGCCAGCGCCGCGACCGCCTCCCGCACGAGGGGCGGCGACGGCGCGGCGAGGCTGAACGGCTCCGGCCGCGCGCGCCGGCGCGCCCGGGCCCAAAAGAACGCGGCGAGGAGTATGGTGACCAGCAAGACGGCGGCTCCTGCGAGGGCGCTCATCGTATCTTGGGCCGGAAAGGCGCGGCCTATTCGGCGCCGAGGACCTCCGCGGGGTGGATCGTCGCCGGGCGGCGGAGCCGCGCGAACGCGGGCGAGGCCGGGCGGACGTAGTCCCGCGAGGGGAACCGGCGCCAGTAGGCGAACTCCAGGACCTGGAAGGGCGCCACGGTCGCCCGGAAGGCGGCGAAGTCGCGCAGGCGGTCGGCCGTGAGGACCGCGCAGCCCAGGCGCTGCGCGAGGACGCTCATGTAGAAGTCGTCGCGGCCGCGGGCGCTGTGGTCCGCGCTCGCCGGCGCGCCGGCGGGCGGGTCCTGGTACCGCTCGACGAGCGCCACCGTGACCTGGTTGCGCTGCGCCGCGGCCTGGTAGACCTCCCGCAGGCTCTCGTCGTTGAAGCGCGACTCGCGGTCCTTGAGGACGTAGATCACCCGGCCCGGGTACTTCTTTTTGAGGGCCGCGGCGGTCGCGTCGACCGCCGCGGCGATGTCGGTCGGCGTCAGCGGGGCGCCGGGGTTTGCGTCCCCGCCCGGCGAGCCGTCTGGGGCCGCCTTGCGCGCCCTGAGCCAGTGGACGAGGTTCAGGGTGTCGACCACGAGGTGCCCGCTCGGGCGGCGAGGCGCTCGGATACGGGCGCCACCCCCGCGCACCTCCGCGGCGGCCCAGGCGCTCGCGACCAGGGCCGCGGCGAGGCACAACAAGACCAGCACGACCACGCCCAGTGCCAGTCGCGCCATATCGGGCCGGAGTTACCCTTGGCTCTGCGAGCGCGACCAGTAGTAGTAGCCGCCCCCCACGGCCGCCACCGGGATCGCGACCGCCAGGACCGGCTTCAGGTACTTCATGACCTGGCTCCCGCCGGTGAGCGCCACGCCGCCGATGACGAGCGCGACGACCACGACGAGGATCAGCAGGCCGGCGAGGAGGCCCTGCTGCTCGGCCTTCGCGGACTGGTCGACGGACTGCTTCAGCGCGGCCGTGGCGGTCGCGACCGCGGTCGACTCCTGCGTCGCGCGCGCGATCGACGTGGCCAGCGCCCCGAGCTCGACGAAGTCGAGCCGGATCGAGCAGGCGCCGCCGTTTAGCTGGCGGAGGGTGATGCCCTGGGCGGCCGAGACGGCAGAGGCGATGATCTGGCTCGCCTCGTTCTGCACCGTGAGGCCGAGGTTCGCGCTGAGGCGCGTGATGTTCGTCGCGTCCGTGCTGCCGGGGTTGAGCGAGAGCATCTGGGAGAGGGCCTCGGCCATCTGCTTGGCGATCTGGTCGATCTGGGCCTTCGCGTCGGCCGACTGGACCGCCACCTGCGCGCAGCTGACGTTCACGCTCGCGTACGCGCTCAAGCGGGTGTGCGTGATGGTGATGTCCGAGCTGGAGCATCCCTGCTGGACGAAGTTGAGCGCCTGGTCTGTGGTCACGGTCGGCGCGCACTTCTGCGTCGTGGTGTTCAACACGCTCACCATCGCGCTGACGGAGTTGTCGATGATGTTCGTCGAATGAGATCCGCCCATCGTATCCTGGCGCGAGAAACCGGCCCAAGAACGGCCGGAGCGCGGCGCGGGTCAGCGCGTCGCGGCCTGCCACGCTTCCCGGATGTCCTGCAGCTGTTCCGGGGTCGCCGGAGGGAGATCCCGCCCGGCTCGCACCGCGGCTACGAGCGCTTCGAGGAGGTCCTCTGCGGTCTCATCGCCCGAGGGCAGGGTGTCTGCGAATCTCTGGAGACGGTTCTGGAACTCCGCGCCGAACGTCTTCTGGGCCGATTTCGCCTCCGCATGCTCCCAGCGCGCCTCTCGGTCTTCGGATGCTCGCCGGCCATCGGAGCCCGGGGCGCTGCCTAGCATCTCGAGGACGAGCTCCGCTAACAGGCTTTCGAGCTCTGAATCCTCGTCACCTGCCGGGATGCGTTCAGCTCTCGCGTCCGGCTCCACGCTGGCTTTCGCGTCGCCCGGGCTTAGGTGACGTACGACGGCCGCCCGGGCATGCACGTAGATGACAGGGATATCGCCCTCGAGGACTATGTTGGCGACCTCGTGGTCGACACGCGGGTACCACGGCCCTTCCCGCGCCGCGACACCGCGGCCCGCCGAGCCGCATGCCCATCCAGGCCAGACCCCCTCCTCGGTGACAACCAAGAGCTCCGCGCCGGCGGGACGGCGCGCGAAAGCCTCCCGGAGTTCCGCACTCTTCGAGGCCCACCTGGCGGCCAGTTCGTTCGCTTTACGACGGTGGGCGACCAGCTCATCCATCTCCTGGCGCGGAATGTGGCGTTCAAACAGAGTTTGCGCGGGCTGATACATGGCGGCTGGTGTCAATACTGTCGGGTCGACCCTCTTGCTCGGGAACCTCTCGACTACGACGGGGGTCTCGATCGGAGCAGGTAGCGCCCTTGTCGTGTCCAACACCTCGTCCCCGGGGACGGTCACGACCGCTGGTCCAATTACCTCCGGCGGCACGATAGTCGCGAGCGGAGGAATCCAGCTGGCAAGTGGACTCTCGTCTGCACCATCGTTGCAATGGGTCGGCTCAGGGCTGTCATCGGGCCTGTACGCCCCCGCCCTGAATAACATTGGATTGAGTATTAATTCTGTTCCGCAGGTGAACTGGACAACTGTCGGCCCAGTGACGCCGGTCCGGACCGCGCAGTGGGTGACGGGCGCCCTTGGATCGGCGGGCGGCGCCACCACGGCGCTGACCTTCTCAACCCCCGCGACGACCCCTGCAGCGCTGACAGGCTTCTTGACCTACGCTCAGGGCACCGTAAATGGCGACACCTGGACGACTGCAACACCTGGTAACTGGGCGATAAAAGCGGCGGTCAACGCAACCTCTGCTGCCGCCACGACTATCCAAATTTATATCACAAACAATGGCAGCTCGACGACTCTCCCATCCATCGCAGCACTGACGCCGTCGGTCATGGTCGACTACACAGGGAGTGTCGTGCCTACTGGCCAGACAAACGGCTTGGCTATCACGGGTGGCGTGTACAATCTCCCGGTAGGGTCGGTGATCCGAGCGCATACAACGGTCAACTCGACCGCCGGTGTCACCATCACAACAGCGGCGAACTGCTTTATCAGTTTCACGTTCCTTGGGGGGACGAACAACCTGGTGTGAAAGCCGCGCCAGCTTTTTGCGCGCCGGGACAGACCAATCCGCTTGATCTTGCGCCACATTTGACCGCGCGGCGCCGGACACTGATGGATGCGATATTCCCCACACTTCCGGCGCCGCTCGAGCGCCTCGTGATCGCCTACGGGTGCGTGGAGGCCTGGGAGCTGCTCAAGGAGGCGTGCCTCGAGGGCGACCTCAAGTTCGCCGATCGCCTGGTGCGGATGTTCGACTTCTTCGCCGCGCCGGTCGACGAACGGAGCTGGAACGCGATCAGGCTGGCGTGCGGCGCGGGTCACCTCGCGGTCGCGCGTCGGCTGGCGTCCTGTGCGGGGGCCGGCGGCGCCGAGCTCGGCCGACTCGTCTTCCGCGAAGCCTGCGGCCTCGGGCGGCTCGGGACCGCCTGCTGGGCCGCGAGCCTGTACTGCCTCACCCCGGCTACGGCCGCGGCGGCCGGCGAGGACGCGGCCGACGTGCACCCGATGCGCGGCGCGCTCAGGGGCATGCACCTAGGAACGGCCCTCTGGCTCCAGGCGCGCTTCGGCTTCACGACGGATGCCGCAATCGGCGACCAGGAAAGCGACGAGGACGATTGACGCCCACTTTTCGCCGCCCCAATACCGATGAGCGTAGGGTACAAGGCCGCGGCACTGGGGTTGGTCGCGCTGTGCATCGCGCTGCTGTTCTGGTACCGCCAGCGGATGATGCCTTCGGCCCGCTGGCGCGGGCCTTTCTCCGGCTGGGTCATTCCCGAGACCCCCGGGAAGGAATGGGAGACCATGAACAGCAAAAGCGTGAGCGCCGCGCAGGTCGCAATCCAGACGAAGGCGGGCGACATGCCGGCGGTCATGATTATGGACAAAAACAAGGGGATGAACGTGCCCGTGTGGTGGGGGACCGGCAAGCTGAGCAGCGTGCAGCCCGTCGACCCCGCGGTGTGGAGCTACTGGGTCCTCGACCCCAAGTAGGCCGAGCCGTACGCGCGGCGCGAGGCTCGCGCGCTCTGGGAGCGCTTTTTGGGCTCGGCGGGCGCCAACCGGACCCGCTCCGGCCGCCCCGCCCTCTTGCGCCGCGGCTCGGTGACGCTCCGCGGCGCGGCCGCCCCGGGCCGGCCCTTAAGCCTTCGCGCGGGCCGGGGCTCGCCGCGCGCGGCCGCCCCTGGGGGCGCCCCTGGCCTTCGCGCGGACCGGGGCGCGCCGCACACAACCTCGCCGTCCCTGACGATGGAGTAGTACTGGGTCGGGGCGCGGGCCGCCTTGTGGCGCAGGGCGAGCCGGCGGACCTCGGACCGCATGGCGTCCGTCTGGGCGCCGGCCGCGCGCGCGGCGTACTCGGCGCCGAGCGCCCGAAGATCCTTGGGCTTCAGCCCGTGGGGCGCGAGGAGGGCGCGGTACGGCTTGGAGCCGGGCGTCCCGGGGTCGGGCACCTGGCCGGCCCTGATCGCGGCCTGGACCCACCCGAGGAGCGCCGCCGCGCGGCCCCGCTCCAGCATCCCGGCGTACGGGCGGGCCGCGGCGCCGCGCGCCTTGGCGAAGCCCCGGACGAGGTCGTCGGGGCCGATGGCGAGCCGCGCCAGCTCGGCCGGCCGCGCCGCGAGCGCGACCATGACGTCGAGCACCGCGCCCTTGGTCGCGGGGCCGGCGGGGTCGGCGCGCGCGAGGCGGGCGCTGACGGCGTCGAAGCCCCAGGCCGCCGGCGGCGCGAGCCCCGTCTGCGCCCGCCCCCCGGCGGCGCCGAAGCGGTCGAAGCGGATCTGGTTGGCCGCCGTGGTGATCGCCGGGCGCTTCGCGGCGTCGACCGCGCCGGGCGGCGCGCCGGCGCGGCGGAGGGCCGCCCGGAAGTGGGCCAGGCGGCTGCTGGCCTGCTCTACGTCCGCGGTGAGGCGGACAATCTCGTCGGCCGCGGCGCGCGCGGCGACTGCGGGCGCCGGCGCCCGCGCCGCCCGGCTCGCGGCCTCGGCGAGGGTCGAACCGTCCGCGAACACCGGTGCCTTGCCGCCCTTGGTTCGCGCGCGGTGGAGGCGCGCCATTATGGCCGCCGGGCGAAAAAATCTCGAATCGGGGATAACGGTTTAGGCCTCGCGGCCAAAGCGGCGAGCCGCGGTTTAGGCCTCGCGGCCAAAGCTATCCTTCGGGCCGAGAGACCTAATCTGTTCATTTTGTGCCCGCGGGCTCCTCGCCCGACGACTCCTCTGCGGAGTCCTCGGACGTGGAGTCGGCGGGGAGGGGGATTGTGGTGGAGCCGAAGCAGCCGTCTATGGCCTGCAACAACGCTCTGCTGTCGGTCGAGAGCGCCGCGATCTTGTCCTGGAGGCTCGCCGCGACTGCTTTCGTCTTGTCATCATTGAGCAAGCGGGCTGCGGTCGCCATCTGGACCTGGGCTTCACAGAGCTTCTGCAGCCGCTGGACCGCGCGTCGGCAGTCTAGCAACGCTTGGGGCTCGGGGGGTCCCTGGGCCCGACCGCGGCCGTGGGCCTTCCGTTCGTCCCGGCGGGCGGGGCGGGCGGGCATCTGTATCCGCGCCGAGTGCAGGTTCCTGCACGTGTCTGGGGCCCGGCATTTTGTGCCGAACTTACACACGCTCGAGATCGCGCCCCCCTTTTGGGCGAACTCTTCGCGAACTGCGACCTCGTCTGTGTGCAGGAACTTGCACTTCGACCCGTATGTGCACCCTTTGCCGGTTAAGGCGTCACGACATAGAAGCACGTTCTTGCTCGTACTCATGGTTTGTTTATCGGCCGAATGGCCTTCAATTTTGGCCCGAGGCGAGCCTCCGCGCGGGGGTGGCTAGCCGGCGGTCCGCGGACCGGACTGCGCGGTCTGAATTTGCTGGCAAATCCTCACCCCGCCAGGGATCCCGAAGGTGATCACGACAGACCAGCCCGCGAACGATGGCGCAGCAATGCCGGGACTCCAGCCGGCGCCGGCAGCCTGCGGCAGCGCCACGATCCCGCTGACTCGGGGGTAAATCGGGCTGAGTTCGGGCTCGGCCTCCGGCTCGCTCGCGCCTTTGCGCGAGCGCTGGGGCGCGAGCCAACGCTCCGTCTCCTGCACGCCAAGCGTGTATCGGTAGCCGCGGCCCTGGACAGGCTCAACGTGCACCACGTCTGGCGTCAGGGCGGACCTGGCGAGCAACCACGCGGCTACCTTATGGCGCCCCACCATGCAGGCCCACCGGAGAGCGTGATAGTTCTCGTCGCGGACGTCGAAGCCGAAGGTGTCCGCAAGCCACCCCGCGAGCTTCAGGTGCCCCTTCCGGCAAGCCTTAACGAACACGTCATCTCTGCGCGCGTCTTCAGCCGTTAAGGCGAACCGCTCGACAAGCCAGCGCGCCAGCTCCAGGTGTCCGCGCTGGCAAGCCCACTCGAAAGCGCGGCCGTTCTTTACGCGGCTCTCCTCCACCAAACCGAACACCTCGTCGAGCATGCGGAGTTCCTCCAGCCGCCCCCGCCGGCAAAGACTGGGGATATTCGGGCCTTGCCGGCCCCACCAGTACTCATACACGAGTCTCGATAGCACGCCGGGGAGGACCGCCATTGCTCGGCCGCCCGGAGCTCCAAGGCGCCGACCTCGGGGGCGGCCTTTGCCGGCCCTCAATGGACGGGCTCGGGTTCGCGGTCTTGGTCGTTCTCGGGATGGTCGTCGTTGCGGCTCTCGCCGCGCGGCGCTCGGGCGAGGACTTCAGAGGGGGCGGCTGGGGGCGGCGCGGCTGGGGCCGCGGCTGGGGACGGCGCGGCTGGGGGCGCGGCTGGGGCCGCGGCTGGGGGCCGTGGGGCGGACTGGCCGACAGCGCGGACTACGGCGACTGGTGCTGGCGCTGCTGGGAGTTCGCTGACACGCCGGGCGAGAGAGCCCAGTGCGCCGCGGCCGGCTGCGGCGTGTGAGGCGCCGGGCGCTCTTGCGCCCGGCTACTGGACCGGCGGCCTGCCCGGGGCGCTCTCGTCGAACGCCCGAGCCAGGGCGACCACCCAGCCCTTCTCCGCCTCTGACAGCAGCCCGTCCTCCTTCGCGTCCCACAGGTGGTTCACGATGCGCGACGGATCCTGGCCCGAGCGATCCGCGAGCCTCTGCAGCGCGGCCCCTGCTTCGGCGCCGAAGACCGGCGGGCACGCCCGCAGCAGTGCTACTGCGGCCTCCGGCGAGAACGGCGGCGGACGCCGACAGGTCTGAGGCTCGGACGCGGCGACAGAGAGCCCCCTGAGGAGAGCCTCGAGGGGGGCGGGGCCGAGCGCGAACGTGGCGTGGCCCGGGCCTTCAAGGGCTGCCGATGCCTGCGCGCCCTCCGGCCGCGGGTCTGGGACCTGCGGAGCTGGCAAGACCGGCTGCGCCCCGAGCGCGGCCAGATGCGCGGCGAGACGGCCCTTGCCCTCGCGCTCGTATTTTTCTGGGCGGCGGCGGTACTCTGTCGGCATCAGGAATGTGGCTGTCCGTTCTGCTTGCGTCAGCTCCTGCGCCGCCGCCGTGCACGCGATGTGTTCCATGCGGCCGGCCGCGTCGCGGAACAGCAGGCGCACCGCCTCGGCGAGCGTCAGGATCTCCCAGCGCTCGCCGCCCTCCCGCACCAGCACCTGCACCTGGTCGGCCCGGCTCGGGTTCGGGCGTATGTTCCGGCAGCCAGGAGAGCGGTGCGCTTGGCGGATGACGGCCATCAGCGCCTCGAGGACATATGTGTTGATGAACGAGGGGTCAGTGCGGTTGACCTCGGGCAGGGTGCAGTACTCGCGGAGCAGCTCGTTTTCGCGGAAGGCAGCCTTGAGCAGGTCGAGGCTGACGACGAGCCGCTCCTTGCTGTCCCAGGCACTGACAGTGAAGTTCTGCACGATCACGGGATTGATTAGCTGGTTGCCGTTCTTCATGATGTTGGTCTGCGCTGGTGGATGCGAAACTTTGTCCTCGAGGATCGCGATCCTTGGCCGCATCTGTGAGTAAACAGCAGACGTCGGCAGTCCCGGGGGACTGCTTGATTCCACTTGTGGCACCTTACAACTCTGTCGGAGGTGCCGCCTTAGCGAGTGCTGCGAGCTGTAGCTCCTGCCACACCGCGGGCACGGCACTTTTGGCGCCTTTTCTATCGAGCATGGAAGCTTCCTTTCGAGGTGAGCTCTTAGGTGTGCAGGCCTGCTGAACGTCTTACGGCAAGAGGTGCATTGCATTGTATTGCCCTGTATCGTTGCGGTACAATTGGGTCGCCTAAATGTACCGCCGCGGTACATTTAGGCGACCTAAATGTACCGCCGCGGTACATTTAGGGTACCGTTTTTTAGGTCGTCTATATCGCTAGGAT
>DATLOS010000118.1:0-2699 GCA_035536155.1 Elusimicrobiota bacterium | reverse complement strand
CGCCCGGAGCCCGCGCTGGGCCATCGCCTTCAAGTACCCGGGCAAGCAGGCGACCACCAAGGTCAAGGGGGTGGTCTTCTCCGTCGGCCGCACCGGCGCCATCACCCCCGTGGCGGAGCTCGAGCCCGTGTTCCTCTCCGGAGTCACCATCTCCTCGGCCACGCTCCACAACTTCGAGGAGACCCAGCGCCTCGGGGTCAAGGTCGGCGACACCGTGACCATCGAGCGCGCGGGCGAGGTGATCCCCAAGGTGGTGCAGGACGCCGTCCGCGCGAAGGGCGGCAAGCCGATAGCGCCGCCCAAGAAGTGCCCCTCCTGCGGCGGGCCGGTCGAGAAGGAGGCGGAGCTCGTCGCCTACCGCTGCTCGAACCCGTCCTGCCCCGCCCAACTCAAGCGCTCGCTGCTGCATTTCGCCTCGCGCGACGCCCTCGACGTCGAGGGCCTGGGCGAAGCCGCGGTGGACCAGCTCGTCGACGGCGGCCGGGTGAAGGACGCGGCCGACCTCTTCGCCTTGACCCAGGACGACCTCCTCGGCCTCGAGCTCTTCGCCGAGAAGAAGGCGCAGAACCTCCTCGCCCAGCTCGAGAAGGCGAAGACGCGTCCCCTCTCGCGGCTCCTCCTCGCGCTCGGCATCCGCCAGGTGGGCGAGAAGACCGCGCGCGACCTGGCCGGGCATTTCCGGACCCTCGACGCGCTGGAGAGGGCCTCCGAGGACGAGCTGACCATGGTTCCCGAGATCGGGCCCGTGGTCGCGAAGTCGGTGCGCGCCTTCTTCGACTCGCCGGCCGTGGCCGCTCTGCTCAAGCGGCTCAAGAAAGCGGGCCTGCGCACGGACGAGCCCGCCCCGGCGGCGCCCGCCGGGGCCCTGCCGCTCTCCGGCAAGACCTTCGTCTTCACCGGCGAGCTCGAGGCCATGCCCCGGGCCGACGCCGAGGAGCGCGTGCGCGCCTTGGGCGCCAAGGCGGTGGGCTCGGTCTCCAAGAAGACGTCCTTCGTCGTGGTGGGGCGCGAGCCCGGCTCGAAGGCCGAGAAGGCCCGGGAGCTCGGCGTGACCACCTTGGACGAGGCCTCCTTCCTGCGCCTCTTGGCCGAGGCCGGGGCGCCCGCGTGAGCGCGGCGCCCAAGCGCCGCCTGCCGGGCACGGGGCGCACCGCGCTTCTCAGCGTCTCCGACAAGAGCGGCATCGCCGACTTCGCCCACGGCCTCTCGGAGCTGGGCTACACCTTGCTCAGCTCCGGCGGGACCGCCCAGACGCTGCGCCAGGCCGAGCTCGAGGTCCAGGACGTCCGCGAGCTCACCGATTTTCCGGACATCTTCGGCGGCCGCCTGCGCCTGCTCCATCCCCGGCTGTTTGCCGGGATCATGGCGGACCGCGACTCGGCGGAGCAAGCCCGCGACCTGACGAGCCAGGAAGTCCCGCCGATCGACCTCGTGGTGGTGAACCTCTACCCCCTCTCCGAGCTCCTCGGCCCGGGCAAGCTCGAGCAGAAGGAGATCCTCGACTTCCTCGACGCCTCGGGGGCGGCCCTGCTGCGCGCCGCGGCGCGGAACTTCCATCACGTCGTCGCCCTCTGCGACCCCCGCGACTACCCCTCGGTGCTCGAGTCCCTGCGCGAGCGAGGGAGCCTGAGCCGCGAGCGCAGCCAAGCCCTGGCCGCGAAGGCCTTCTACTACGTCGCCTACTACGACTCGACCGTCGCGCAGTACCTGTCCCGCACCATGGAGCGCCTGCCCGACGAGCTGCTCGTGGCCTTGAAGAAGAGCGCGGACCTGCGCTACGGCGAGAACCCCCACCAGGAAGCCGCCCTCTACAGCCTCTCCGGCGCGCGCGCCTGGGGCCTGAGCGCCGCGACCTTGCTCCACGGCAAGCCCCTGAGCTTCAACCACTACCTGGGCATGGACCGCGCCGCCGAGCTCGCGGGCGAGTTCCAGAGCCCGGCCTGCGCCATCGTCAAGCACGCCAACCCCGCGGGCGTGGCCGTGTCGGAGCGGCCCGGCGAGGCGGCGCGCCTGGCCTACAAGTCGGACCCGGCCGGCTGCACCGGCGGAGTCGCGGCCTTCAACCGCCCCCTCGACGCGGAGGCGGCGCGCCTCCTGGCTCCCGAGTATCTCGAGTGCATCGTCGCCCCCGAGTTCTCGCCCGAGGCCGTCGATCTCCTGCGGCCCAAGAAGGACGTGCGCCTGGTGGCCCTGCCCTCGATGCTGCTGTCTCCCAACGAGATCGAGATCAAGACCATCTCCGGGGGCGTGCTGGTCCAGGACAAGGACAACCCCAAGTCGGCCTCGCTTTCGAAATGCGTGACCCGGCGCGCCCCGACGGAGCTCGAGAGCGCGTCCTTGGACTTCGCCTGGCGGGTCGCCAAGCACTCCACCACCCACGCCGCCGTCCTGGCCCGGGGCACCGCCACCTTCGGCATCGGCAGCGGGCAGACCGCGCGCTTGGACGCGGTGCGCCTAGCCCTGGTCAAGAGCCAGGACCGCCACCCCATCGTCAGCGGCCAGCTGCCCCAGGTCCTCGCCTCCGACGGGCCGCTCGGCGCGGCCCATATCAAGGAGGCCTCCCAGGCGGGCGTGAGCGCCGTGATCCAGCCCGGCGGCTCCTCGGAGGACGCCGACGCGATCCGCTTCTGCGACGAGTCGGGGCTGGCCATGGTGTTCACCGGCATCCGCCACTTCCGCCATTGAAGAAGCCCCGCGCC
>DATLOS010000117.1:0-6491 GCA_035536155.1 Elusimicrobiota bacterium | reverse complement strand
TTCATCGCCGAGAGCCACCGCTTGAACCGCCTGGTCGAGGAGGCCCTCGACCCGGTGATGGAGGACTACACCTTCTTCATCTCCACCGGGAAAGGCCCCATGGCCTCGACCGTGAAGCTCGCCGTCCCGCGCTTCACCTTGGTCGGCGCCACCACCCGGGCCGGCCTCCTCACCGGCCCGCTGCGCGATCGCTTCGGGATCGTGGGTCACCTCTCCTTTTATAACGAGGAGGACCTGGTCCGCATCGTCCTGCGCTCGGCCTCCCTTCTCGAGGTCGGCACGGAGAAGGGCGGCGCGGGCGAGGTGGCGCGCCGCAGCCGCGGCACGCCCCGCATCGCCAACCGCCTGCAGCGCCGGGTGCGCGACTTCGCCGAGGTGAGGGCCTCGGGCACGATCACCGAGGACGTCGCCCGCGACGCGCTCTCCGCGCTCGAGGTCGACCCGCTCGGGCTCGACGTCCTGGATCGCCGCTTCCTGCGCTCCTTGGTGGAGAAGTTCTCCGGCGGGCCGGTGGGCGTGGACACCCTCGCGGTCTCCATCTCCGAGGAGGTCGACACCTTGACCGACGTGGTCGAGCCCTTCCTGATCCAAGCCGGATTCCTGCAGCACACGCCGCGCGGCCGTCTCGCGACCCCGCTCGCCTACGCCCACCTGGGCCTCAAGCCCCCGCGCCGCAAGGACGAGCTCTTCCCGTGAGAGCCCTCGCTCTCGGGCTGCTCCTCGTCGCCGGCGGCGGCGCCGCTCAAGGCGCGCCGAGCGAGAATCGGATCACCGACGAGATCCTCCAGATCGGGATCCTCCGCCAGCGGGGCGCGGTCTCCCTCCAGCCGCAGGGCAACTTCTCGGTGATCGACCAGACGACGGGCGAGGTCAAGCGCCTGGAGAGCGGCCGCGCCTACCGGCTCGAGTCCGACGACGGCAAGCGGGTCCTGCTCGGTCCCTTCCTCTTCCTCGGGCCGACGCGCCTGTTGCCGGACGGCCCGGAGGATTTCGTCTACCTGGGCAGCCGAAAGTACCACGGCAACCTCGTCTTCAAGCCCGGAGACGGCGGCACCCTCACGGTGGTCGACGAGGTGGGCCTCGAGGAGTACCTCGAGGGCGTCCTGCCGCGCGAGATGAGCCCCGACTGGCCCATCGAGGCGCTCAAGGCGCAGGCCGTCGTCGCGCGGACCTTCGCCCTGGCCAACATGGGCAAGTACGCGCAGGAGGGCTACGACCTCTCCGACGACGTGCGCAGCCAGGTCTACAGCGGCATCGAGGTGGACTCGGCCCGGGTGAAGCAGGCGGTGCGCGACACCGCCGGGGAAGTCCTCTTCTATCAGGGCGAGCTCCTGCCCGTCTTCTTTCACGCCTGCTGCGGCGGCAACACCGCGGATCCCGCGGTGATCTGGGGGATGGCGGGACGCACGCCCAAGCCCCTGCGCGGGGTGGGCGACCGTTTCTGCAAAGGAGCGCCGAGCTACCTCTGGTCCGCGACCTTCCCGAAGGAGGTCATCCTCTCGGCGCTGGTGCGCCACGGCATCGAGGGCGGCGTCCTGCGCTGGGTGCGGGCGGGCGAGCGCGCTCCCGGCGGATTTCTCAAGACCCTGCGCTTCGAGGTCGACCGGCAGAGCTTCAGCCTGCGGGCCAACGAGTTCCGCAAGTGGATCGGCACGACCCAGCTCAAGAGCACGCAGATCTGGCGCGTGATCGAGCGCAAGGGCTCCTACGAGTTCGTGGGCCGCGGCTTCGGGCACGGGGTGGGCCTGTGCCAGTGGGGCGCGCGCGGCCAGGCGGTCAAGGGCCGCGGCTACCGCAAGATCCTCTCCTACTATTTCCCGGGCGCGAACCTCGTTCGCCGCTCCGAGTGAGGCCCGGCGCCGTGGCCGAGCCCGCGCACGACCTCGCCGCCTACGATTTCGAGTATCCGGAGTCGGCGGTGGCGGACCGCCCGGCCGAGCCGCGCGACGCGGCCCGCCTCTTGGTTCTCGATCGCGCGAGCGGAGCGGTCCGGCACGCGGTCTTCCGGGATTTGCCGGGATTTTTGCGCGCGGGCGACTGCCTCGTCCTCAACCGGACCAAGGTGATCCCCTCGCGCCTGGTCGGCCGCAAGGAGACGGGCGGCCGCGCCGAGGTCCTGCTGGTCAAGGAGCTGGGCCCCCGGCGCTGGAGCGCTCTGGCGCGGGGCCTCAAGCCGGGCGGGCGCCTGGAGTTCGCGGACGGGGCGCGGGCATTGGTCGAGGGGCTCAGCCCTGACGGCGAGTGGCTGCTCGCTTTCGAGACGGACCCGCGCGCGCTGATGGAGGAGCACGGCTTAGCACCCCTTCCCCCCTATATCGCCAAGCGCGGCGGCCGCGACGGCGTCCCGGACCGCGAGCGCTACCAGACGGTGTACGCCCGGGAGGCGGGCTCGATCGCGGCGCCGACCGCGGGATTTCACTTCACGCCCGAGGTCCTGGCGGCGGTGAGGACCGCCGGAGTCCGCGTCGCGGAGATCATCCTGCACGTCGGGCCGGGGACCTTCCGTCCGGTCACGGCCGCGGACGTGCGCGCGCACGCGATGCTGCCGGAGCGCTACGAGATCCCGGAGGTGGCCCGGGCGGAGCTGGACGCCGTCCGCGGGCGCGGCGGCCGGCTCATCCCCGTGGGGACGACCGCGACGAGGACGGTGGAGACGTATTTCGCCGGCGGCGCGGCCGCGGGCGAGACGTCGCTGTACGTCTATCCGGGCTATTCCTTCAAAGCCGTCGACGCCCTGCTCACCAATTTCCATCTGCCCCAGTCCACGCCGCTGCTGCTGGCCTGCGCCTTCGCGGGGCGGGAGAGGATACTGGCGGCCTACGCCGAGGCGATCCGCGCGGGCTACCGCCTCTTCTCCTACGGCGACTCGATGCTGATCGTCTAGAAGAAAGCGAGCTGGAGCCGGGTCTGGACCGCCTTCTCGTCCTTGCGGACGCCGGTCGCGGCGCCGCCTAGAAAGCGCGTCTGCTCGAAGTCCAAGACCGCCTTCACCGCCGGGTTCATGTACCAATTGATCCCCACGCCGACGGCGCGGGCGCGCTGGACGGACCGGGCAGGATCGGCGAAGACCGGGAAGGCCGCCGGGTCGACCGTCAAGGAGTTGAACCGCGCGTCGAGCTCCCAGGCTCCCCACTGGCCCTTGTCGGGATCGAAGTTGGCCCTGGGCTTGACGCCGGTATAGGACGCGTCCTCGCCCGTGAGCACCCAATAGGCGGCCGCCTGCCAGGCGCTGTTGTCCATGCGGGCGTTGACCGTATCGCGGCGCACGTCCTGCGAGGAGCGCACGTACTCGCCGAGCAGGCCGAAGCGGCCCCAGTACCAAAAGCCCTGGGGCGAGAGGCGGCCGTGCGCGCCGTCGGCCACGCTGGTGCCGGCGAGCGTGCCGTCCGAGCGGTAGGAGAACACGCTCTGCTGGCCGGCGGACTTGAAGGTCGGCAGGAAGGCGGAAGCCGTGGTCCCGTGGACGCGCTGGTAGCTCCCGGAGACGCCGAGGCCGAGCTTGCGCAGGGCCTCGATGCCCGAGCTCGCGAACGGCTGGGAGAACAGGCGGCCGTCGAGCTCCTTGCTGTCGTTGAGCCCCGCGTCGCCCAAAGTGCCGTCCGGGACGCCGTTGAACGCGCCGAGGGCGTAAGCCAAGACGCCTTGCCCGATGACCCCGTGGACCTGGACGCCGACGTCGCGGATAGGCACGAGGGCGGCGGGCAGCGCGCGCTCGACGAAGGCGGTGTAGACGTCCTGCTGGAGCTGCTCCAAGCCCAGCGGCGGCTTGAACTTGCCCGCGCGCAAGCGCAGCTCCGGACATAGGCGAAGGTCGACGTAGGCGTCGAAGAGCTGGGTCGCGCCGCTGCCGAAGTCCGGCATGAGCCGGAAGTCGAAGCGGTCGTAGACCGTACCCTCGAGGATGGGGCGCACGCGGCGCATGAGGAAGGTGTCATTGCCCGTCCCGGGCGCCCTGTCGACGAAGGTGCGCGTGTCCGCCTGCATGTGCGCGCCGAAGCGCAAGACGAAGTCGCCCTGCGCCGAGCGAAGACCCAGGCCTTCCTTTCCCGCGAGGACGAAAGGCGAGGCCTCTTCCTTGCTCTCCAGCGCTTGGACTTTGCGCTCGAGCTCCCGCAGGCGGGCGTCCACCGCGGCCGACTCCTCGGCGCGAAGCGGCGCCGCCGAAGCCAGCAGGCCGGCGAGAAGCGCCGTCGCGAGGCGGTCGTCTCTCGTTCTCACGGCCGCGATGCTAGCAAATGCGCGCATTGACAGGGCGGGCCGACGCCGGTAAACTCACGGCCCATGACCGTGGGCATCGCCCTGACCCTCCTCGCCCTGGCCGTGTCCTTGGCGGCTATCGTCCGGGAGGAGTTCTCCACCGCGACGGGCTGCTTCATCGGCTCCCTCATCCTTCTCCTCGGAGGGGTAGTCACGACCGACGACTTCCTGCGCGCCTACTCGAACGAGGCCTCGGCGATCATCGCGGCCCTCTTCATCGTGGCGGGCGCGCTCCAGGCGACGGGCCTCCTGCAGCCGATCGCGATCCGCCTTCTCACGGGGGTCTCCCCCGCGACCGCCTGCCTCCGGCTCCTCTTGATCACCTTCGTCGTCGGCCTGTGGGTGAACAACACCGTCTTCGTCGCCATCATGCTCCCCGTCATCCTCAAGCTCGAGGAGAGCCACGGCACGCCCGCCTCCAAGCTCCTGATCCCCCTCTCGTTCGGAAAGATCATCGCGGGCATGGGGACCTTGATCGGGACGTCGACCAACGTCATCGTCTCCGGGCTGATGACGCGCGGGCACGTGGCGCCCCTCGGCTTCTTCGAGCCGCTGCCGCTGATCCTGCCGGGCGCGGCGGCGTCGATCGCGTTCTTCTGGGCCGTCGGCCATCGCCTGCTCCCCGACCGGGCCGGCGAGCGGGCCAAGCGGCTGGACTCGGTCCGGCAGTACCAGTTCGAGCTGGCGGTCGCGGCGCGCTCCCCCCTGATCGGGCGCGCCGTCGCCGACGTCGTGGCGGAGCTGCCCCAGAACACCTCCTTGGCCGGCGCCCGGCGGGGCGAGCGGGCGCTCTATCCCGACACGCCGCGCGCTTCGCTGGCCCTGGGCGACGTCCTCCGCTTCACCGGCACTCCCGTGGCGATGGAGGCCATGCTCTCGACCTTGGGGCTCGCCCACTTCGGGGCGGAGCGCGGCGACGGCGGCGATTCCCAGCTCCTCGAGGTCATCCTTCCCAAGGATTCCTCGTTCATCGGACGGGATCCCCGGTCCGTCTTCGTCTCGCGGGCGGGCAAGGAGATCGAGGTGGTGGGCGTCCAGCGTGCCGGCGGCGTCCTCTCGGGAGACCTGGGAGCGGTCTCTCTGCGCGCCGGCGACATGCTGCTCCTGCACGCCAGCCCGGAGTCTCTGCGGGAGACCGGCGCGGGGCGGGACTATTTCGTGCTCTCCTACCGGCCCCGCGTCGGGGCGGGCCTCACCCCGCGCAAGGCGCTGGTTCTAGGTATCTTCCTGGCCATGGTGATCGCGGCGGCCACGGGCGTCCTGAGCATGGTCAAGGCCTCGATGACGGCGGCGCTCGTGCTGGTCCTCACCGGCTCCATCGACGGGCGCCGCGCGCGCAAGCTCATCAATCTCAAGGTCCTCATGCTGGTGGGTGCCAGCCTGGTCCTCTCGCAGGCGATGGAAAAGACGGGGTTGGCCGAGATCGTCGGGCGCCTGCTGCTGCGCGGAGCGGGGTCCAGCGGCGCGATCGGCGGCCTGGCCATGCTCTATCTCGCGACCATGCTGTTCACCGAGCTGGGCTCGAACAACGCCGTCGCGGCCATCATGTACCCTATCGGCGTGAAGATGGCCGCGGTCCTGGGGGCGGACCCGCGCGGCTTCATCATGGCGGTCATGATCGCGGCCAGCGCGGGCTTCGTGATCCCCATGGGCTACCAGACCCATTTGATGGTGATGCAGCCGGGAGGATACAAGATGAGGGACTTCGTCCGAGCAGGCCTGCCGATCGATCTCATTTTCTTCGTCAGCGCCGTGGCGATGATCGCCTGGCGCTATGGGATTTGAGATGGCCGCCGCGCTGAACACGCCGTACGGCGGCAAGCTCGTGGACCGCATGAGCGCGCGCTCCCGGGACGAGATCCTGCGCGAGGCGGCGGCGCTCCCGGACGTCGTCCTGGGCACGCGCCAGATCTGCGATCTGGAGCTCATCCTCAACGGCGGCTTCTCGCCCTTGACCGGCTTCATGGGAAAAGCGGCGTACGAGGGCGTCGTCTCCTCGATGCGCCTTCCCCAGGGCCGGCTCTGGCCCATGCCCATCACGCTGGACGTGGACCCGGAGACGGCCAAGCGCGTCTCCTCCGCGGGCAAGGCGGCGCTGCGCAGCCCGGAAGGGTCGCTCCTCGCGATCCTGAGCGTGTCCGACGTCTGGACCCCCGACCGGGCCGCGGAGGCGCAGGCGGTGTTCGGGACGATCGATCCGCTGCATCCGGGCGCGGCCTATCTCCTGCAGCGCT
>DATLOS010000116.1:0-3747 GCA_035536155.1 Elusimicrobiota bacterium | reverse complement strand
TCGGTCTCCTGCCGGCCTTGGTCGTGAACCTCGCGAGGGGCGCCTCGCTTCAAGAGCTTCACTCGAAGGACGCGGCTCCCGAGGTCCCGTCGTCGGGTTGGACCGACCGCCTCTCCGAGTTCTTCCTCTGGCCGTGCCGCTTGGCGGCGCTCGGCCTCGTGGCTTTCATGGGCTGGCGGATCCTCTCCCAGTTCGCCGAGCTCCACGGTTCCCTCGAGCGCCTGACCATGTCGGGGGAGATCCTGCAGTGGTGGATCGCCTGGTCGGCCTTCCTCTTCTGCGTCGGCGCCCAGGCCTTCATCTTCGGCCGGGTGGTCCTCCTCTCGCGCAACGCCCTGATCCCGCTCGTCGTCGGGCTGATGGTCTGGCCGCTCGACCTGAGCTGGGGCTTCTTCCGCGCGGACATCCACCACAACATGGCCATCTTCTTCTCGAAGAGCCAGAACTGGGACGAGGCCCTCAAGAACTACCTCAAGGTGGGCAAGCTCAACCCCGCCTACGTGATGTCCTACTACTTCAAGGGCAACGTCTTCCTCGACCGCTTCGAGATGACCAAGGTCTACAATCCGAAGTGGGGGGACCCGCCGGAGGTCGCGCGCGACGACTACGACCGCGCCCTCGAGGCCTACGACCAGGTGCGCGCGAACGCCCCGAACTACGTGCAGATGCACCACCAGGTCGGCATCCTCCACATGAAGCGCGCCGACTGGGAGCGCGCCCACGGAAACGCCGCCGAGGCCGACCGCCACCTCGACCTGGCGCTGGAGAGCCTCCGCAAGTACCACGCCCTGGACCCGGTGTTTGCGCCCAACTACTTCCGGATGGGCCAGGTCCACATGCTGCGGCATCAGTTCGACAAGGCGATCGAGGTCTACCGCGAGAACATCGAGGCTCCCGCCTGCACGGTGGCGCCCTGGATGCTCGCCAAGGACTCCTGGCGCAAGACCATCATGGCCTACCAGGTCTATGAGCAGCGGGACGGCGTCTGGAAGCACCTGCACGAGACCTCGGAGGCCTACCTCCAGCTCAGCAACGCCTACTTCTTCAAGGACGACCTCGCCAACGCCGCCGCGTCGCTCAAGGACGCCCTGCGACTCGACCCGTCCAATGCCCAGGCCGCCCAGAACCTCAAGGTGGTCTACGCCAAGGCGCAGAGCGAGGGCCGCCTGAAGATCCTGCCCCCGGCGGCGCCGGGGCAGCCGCCGATCCTCCAGATCGCGCCCAAGTGACGCCCGCGTCCCGCCGGCTCCTCCTCCTCCTCCAGTTCGTCTGCCCCCTGCTCTTCTTCACCGACCTGACCCGCAACCCCTACTACTCCCAGATCGTGCTGCTCCACGTCGGGGCCTTCGCGGCGCTCGCCTTGGCCGCCGCCGGGGCCTGGTCGTCCGGAGCCCCGCTCGCTCTCCCGCGCACGGCGCTCGACCCGGCGCTCGCCGCCTGGGTCGGGGTCTGCGCCCTGAGCTGGGCGGCCAGCTGGGCCGGGCACGCGGCCGCGCTGCGCCCGGCCATTATCTCCGAGGGCTCGCGGGCCTTCTGGCTGCTGGGCTCGGCCTGCGTCCTGCCCTTCTACTTTTCCGCGACGATAGCGGAGGGCCTCGCGGCCGAGCCCCGCCTTCGGGTCGGCCGCTGGGCGCTTTTCTTCGTGCTCTGGGGAGCCGCCTGGCTGCTGTTTCCGCAGCTGCGCGGCTCGACGCCGATGGGCGCCGGCGTGGCGGCGCATCTCTGGGACCCCTACGGGACCGCGCTCTGGCTCTGCGGCGGCGGCGCGCTGCTGGCGCTGGGCTGGGAGGCCGACGCGCACTCCTTCTGGCACGTGTTCCTCGGCGTCGGCTGGCTCGCCTCGGTCTACGGCATCGGGCAGTACTTCAGCTTCGACCCGATCTGGCCGCGGCTCATCAACCCCTACGGGGGACGCTGCGTGTCCACTTTCGGCAACCCCAACTTCCTCTCCTCGTACCTCGTCTTGCTGACGCCGGTGGCCGGAGCCTACTACCTGCGCGCGCGTGACTCGCTCTCCCGGCTCGTCTACGCCGTCTGCCTGCTGACCTTCGAGGCGGCTCTCCTCTCGACGCTCACCCGCTCCTCGTGGCTGGGCGCCGCCCTCGGCGCGGCGGCGCTCTTCCTCTCGCCCGCGCTGCGCGCCCGCCTGCGCGACGACCTGCCCGCGCACGGGCTCGTCGCCTGCCTGGGCGCGGCAATGGTCGTCGCCTGGCCGCAGAGCACGCTCTCCGGCTACGTCTCCACCGTGATCCAGCGCGTGGGCGAGATCCGCGAGGCCTTCGGCGGGGGGACCTACAGCCCCCTGCACCAGCGCATGCTGATCTGGGCCTGCGCCTGGCTGATGGGAGCGGAGAACCCCCTGCTGGGGAAGGGCTGGGGGACGTTCGAGCTCTTCTACCCGTTCTACCAGGGCCCGCTCTTGGACGCCCTCCCGCTCTTTCGGGTCGCGCGGACCCACGCCAACAACGCGCACAACGAGCTCCTCGAGGCCTGGTCGCAGACCGGCATCCTGGGCCTCGGCGTCTGGGCGTGGCTGTGGACCGTGTTCGCCGCCGCGGCGCGGCGCCTGCTCAAGCGCCGGCCCGAGGAGTCGGCGGCGCTGCCCTTGGCCGCGGCGGCCGGCGCCGCGGGCATGCTGGCCGACAACCTGCTCAACGTCTCCGCCCACTTCGCCGTGCCCGGCATGCTCCTTTGGTGGCAGCTGGGAGCGGCGCTCGGCTCCGCGTCCCGGGGAGAGGGACAAGGCTCCCGGCGCGTCCCGGGCGCCTGGGCAGCCGGGCTCGCCGCGCTCCTGCTGGCCGGCGCCGGCTGGTCCTGGGGGCGGCAGTGGGCTCGGGAATGCCTCTACTTCATGGGGTTCAAGGCCGCCCGCCGCGGGGAGGTGTCCCGCTCCATCGAGCTCCTCGAGGCCGCCCACCGCTGGAGCCCGCGGGAGGTCAACACCGACTACGAGCTGGGCAACGCGTACGCGCGCTCCGGCCAGGACGAGAAGGCGCGCTGGGCCTACGAGGAGGCGCTGGCCGCGAACCCGGGCTACGATGAGATCCACTTCAACCTCGCGACCATCCTCATGCGCATGAAGGACGCCGCGGGCGCTCGGCGCCACTACCGCGTGGCGTGGGCCATCAACCCGCTCTCGCCCGCCGTCTACCAGAACCTCGCGGCGCTCGACCTTTCCGACTCCGCCGGCCCGCGGGGCGAGCTCATCGAGCTCTGGGAGTCCCAGCTGCGCATGTTCCCGGACGATCCCCAGGTCATGAACAACCTGGCCTACGCCTACCTTCTGCGCGGCGACCTCCGGCGGGCCGAGGACCTCTATTCCCGCGCGCTGCGCCTGCGCCCCGACCTCGCCTTGGCCGAGACCAACCTGCGCGCCGCCGTACGCAAGCAAGGAGGCCCGCCGCCGCCCATTCTCGGGGACCTGGACCGCTGCCACGAGCTCGAGTCCCGCCTCCGGGCGCGGGACTACGGCCCGCGGGCCCTCTCGCTCGCGCGCGGCCTCCTCGGGGCCTTCCCCGAATCGCCCGCCTGCCAGTTCTACGCCGGGACGCTGGAGCTCGCCGCCGGGGATCCCGCCGCGGCCGCGCGCATGCTCGAGCGCGCGGCCCAGGGCCAGCCTCGGAACATCCCCATCCTTCTGAACCTGGCCGTCGCCTTCATGAAGACCGGCCGCCCCGCCCAGGCCCAGGAGCAGGCCCGCGCCGTCCTCGAGCTCGACCCCAACAACGGCCAGGCGAAGGCCATCGT
>DATLOS010000115.1:0-3206 GCA_035536155.1 Elusimicrobiota bacterium | reverse complement strand
CCCCTCGCCCAGCTTGGCGAGCTGCTGCCATTGCGCGGCGGCCTGCGGGTCGTTTCCGCACTCGATGGCGTTGATCACGACTCCTTTCTTGAGCGCGGCCTGGGCCAACTGCTCGAAGGTCGGCGTGTCGCCGTAGTTGGTGTGCGCGGGGGCGTCGCCCACCAAGTAAACCACGCGAAAAGTGTCTTTATTCTTCGACCAAGACATCTTCTCGACCGCGTCCTGGATCCCTTTCAGGACGTGCTCCGGGGTGTCCCCGCCGCCGTCGGCCTTGAGGGTCAGGAGGTTCTTGTACATGGCGTCGAGGTTGGTGGTCAGGTCGAAGTCCTTTGTCACGTACTCGTCGCCGCGGTCCCGGTAGGCGACTATGCCCATGCGCACCTTCGGGGTGGGCTTGCCCTTCGCGATCTCGTTGGCGATGGACCAGATCTTGTCCTTGGCCCCCTGGAGGAGGCCGCCCATGCTTCCGGTGGTGTCGAGGACGAAGACCACCTCGACGGATTTGTGGGCGGGAGCTTCGGCCCGGGACATCCCCGGCAGGCACAGGCGCGCGCCCAGGGCGGCGGCCAGGCCGACGAACTTCCGTCTCGCTTTGAGCCAGCGGGTCAGGTTCATGGGTTTCCTCTCCGGTGCGGCGGTCTTTCGCGGCATGGGGGTAAGACACCAAGGGTTCCGGAAAGTTCCGGCCGACGGCAGTTTTGAAATATGCCGTTCCGTGCATAAACGCTCGGTCGGGACGGGTGAATATGCATGGGAGGATATAGAGAAAAGAGAAGGGCGCCCTGGCCAAGGCCAGGGCGCCCCCTTTCTTTTCGTCCGCGCGGCTCAGTCGACGATCCGGTAGACCGTTCCCTTCCAGAGCACCGTCACGCGGGCGCCCAGGGAGAAGTAGCGCCGCAGGTCCGGCTCCCGGCCGAGGAGGTCGAAGTACTCCTCGCTCAGGTAGCGGATCTCCTTGGCGCTATCGCAAGAAGCGTCGCACTCCCCGTCCGTCCACGAGCCGCCGCGGAAGTAGAAGGCCTTGCCGCCCAGCGCCTTCTTCTCCACCGCGACGACCCCTTTCGCCTTCATGTCCTCGCGGACGTCGTACTCGGCCCTCTTCATCATGCTGGTCATCGCCGCGGGCGCCGCCATCCCGCCCGCCGACTCCCCCGCGCCGCGCATCTCCTGCAGCATCCGCGACGCCTTCCTCGCCCGGCTGAAGGTCTCGAAGTTGCCGTCGAAGCCGCTGCCCCGCGCGTCCATATTCATGGCGCGGAGGTTGTCCATCGCGACGCCGTGCGCGTTTCGCACGCCCTCCTCCGCGATGAGGAACGAGGTGTACGGCGTCACGATCCCGTACTTCTTGGCCAGCTTCACGATGGACGCCACGACCTCGGGGTCGGCGCGCCCGGACAGGCGGACGGCGTCGAGCTCATGGGCCACCTTCAAGTTCGCCCAGAGCCGCGGCAGGAAGTCGTTCTTCGACGAGTCCGCCGCCAAGGTCACCGGGTACTCGAAGCGCATCGGCTTGCCCGCGGCCTTCCCCGTCACGATGAGCCGCCCGCTGCCGGGCTTCGAGTAGCGCCCCATCAGCACCAGCTCCCCGCCGTAGAACACGTCCGTCACCGGCCGGGGATAGACCTGCTCCGTCTCGAGCCCCTGCCACTCCACCTTCACGTCGGTGAGCGCGGGCTGGGACACCTTCTGGTAGAGGGACGAGACCTTGTTCTCCAGGTCTTCCCCTTTCCCGACGTAGTCGTGCGCGCCGCGGTTCATCTCCGCCAGCTTGTCGAGCAGGAGGGTGTTCACGTCGTCGCCCACGCCGAAGGAGAAGACGCGGGCCGACACGCCGTGGTTTCCGTCCTGCGCCTGCTTGAGCAGGGCGTCGATCTGCGTCTGCCCGACCGTGGGCACGCCGTCCGTCAGGAAGAACAGCATCGCCGTCCGCCCCTCGCGGGAGCCGGAGAGCAGCTTGAGCCCGTCCTGCAGGCCCGCCTCGATGTTGGTCCCGCCGGCCGACTCGATCTTCTTCACGTAGCGCAGGGCGCGGGCCTTGTTGTCGTCGGTGCCGTTCACCAGGGCGGACTCGAACTCGCTCGAGTCGCTGGCGAAGTCGACGATGCCGAAGCGATCTCCCGGCGAGAGCTTGCCGATGCAGTAGCTCAGCGCCTTCTTCGCCTGCGTCATCTTCTGGTCCTCGTCCATGCTCCCGGAGCGGTCCAGGACGAACACGATGTCCTTGGGCTGGACCTCGCCCTCCGCGGCCTTCGGCTTGGGCGACAGCGAGAGCAGGAAGTAGCCGTCCTCGCCGCTTTCCTTGAACGTCAGCAGCCCGGCGGCCAGGGGCGACTGCTGGAGCGAGAAGAACATGCGCAGGTCCGCGTCGTCGGTCGCGCCTCCTTCGAACCGGAGCTTCGCCTGGGTGTCGCCCGAGCGGGTGATCTTCGCCTCCGCGTTGGGCGAGTAGATCGTCCGGATCGGGCGGCTGGCCACGAGGTTGAGCTCGGCCGACGCCTGCCCGCTCTTCGCCGCGCCGGACATGCGCGCGGAGCGCATCGGCACGGAGAGGGAATAGAGGTTTCCCGACTTCTCGAGGGTCTGCGCGATGGCCAGCCGCACCTCGATGTCCGCGTTGGGCTCGATCGGGAACACGCGGGCGCGCAGGAGGCGCTCGCCCACCAGCTCGAGCAGGCCGGGGTCGCGCAGCTGGCGCACGATGTTCTCGTAGATCGTCGACGCCTGGCCGGACTCGAGGAGCTCGGCGTTGGCCGTCTTGCCGGCGACGGTCATCTTGAAGCCGCTCACGCTCGCGTTGGCCGGGAGGGGGACGAGCAGCACGCCCTCCATGCGGTTCGGCGTGGGATTATGGAAGACGATGCGGTAGTTGAGCTCTGCCGCGCCGTCCGTGACGTTGCCCTCCACGTGGTAGCCGGAGAGGGTGACCGGGCTCTCGGTGGGCATCGGCCCGGGGCGCGGGCCGGGGAGCGGGTGCGGCATCGGATGGGGCATGGGCAGCGGGCGGGTCGGCATCCCGGGAAGGATCCAGCGCCAGCCGGGGTTGGGCTGGCCGATCGGCCAGGCGACGAGCTGCTGGGCGCGCGCGGGCGCTACCAGAGCCAGGGCGAGCAGTGCGGCGGACAGCGTGCGGGTGTTCATGGGGCCTCCGTGGTGCGGTATGTGACACCGGAGGTTCCGGAAAGTTCCGGGGCTGCTTATGCCGCGGC
>DATLOS010000114.1:0-2490 GCA_035536155.1 Elusimicrobiota bacterium | reverse complement strand
TCGGGCGCCTGCGCGCGGCCGGAGGACGCGGCCGCGCCGCGGCCGCCGGAGGCGTAAGCGGAGGGGCCGACCGATGCCGCGCCCAAGGCCGGAGCGTCCTCATGCGCGAGGGCTGCCTGAGGCGCGGCCGCGGGAGCCGTCAGGGCCTGCTCCGCCTGCGCGCCGGGCAAGGCGGGGAGGGGCGCGTCCGGAGAGCCCGGGAGCGCGCCCACCGCCGCGGCGGAGAGATCGTAGGACGGCGCGAGAAGCGGGGCGTCCAAGGCCGCCGGGCCTTGGCTCAGGCCCAGGCCGCCCGGGAGGACGGCCGGCACCGCGCTCGCCGCGCCGGGGGCCTGCGCGCGCATCGTGGCGGCCCAAGAGGAGCCGGGGTTCAGCAAGATGGCCGAAAGGGACGCGACCAGCGCGCGCCGCATCAGCGGCTCCGCCGCCGGGCGGCCTTCTTGGTTTTTTCCGCGCGCTGGATGGCCCGCACGGCGCGCAGGTCGGCCTCGGTGGCCTCCTGCTTGTGCTCCTCAAGGCTCTTCTGGAAGGCCGCGTCGGCCTTCATCCGCTCGATGATGCTGATGACGTCCTGGACCATCGGGCTCTGGGTCACCTGCCCCTCCTCGGTGAGGGTCAGGAAGTCGTCCGGGTGAAAGTCGTCGATGTGGTGGGCGGTGCGGCCCTCGAACTGCACGACGAGCGAGCTGATGCGGGGGCCGGTGGGGCTGCCGTAGTGCCAGTGGCCATCATCGCCTTTGCGGGCGAGACCCACCAACATCGCCATGGCCAGGATCTTGGCGTGGATCTTGCTGCCCCCGGTCACGTCTTCCTTGCCGGTGCGGTAGGCGTACGCGGTAAGGCGCAGGCCGTCGGCCGTGAACTTCTTCATCACCCGCGGGATGCGGGTGTGGATCTTGTACAAGCGTCCGGTGGTGGGCGAGGCCAAGGGCAAGGTGATCAGGCTCTTCGGCCAGGCCATGGTGCCCAGCATGGCCAGGTTTTCCCGCACGTTGGCGGCGGCCAGCTCGTAGGCCGCGGGGTTGCCGAACTCGCGGGCCCAGTACTCGTTCACGTAGGCCCGGGCGGCTTTAAGGAAGCCGCTGTTGCTCTTTTTCCATTCCGCGGTCTGCATGAAGTGCATCATGGCCTTGGAGATGGTGACGCGGTTCTGGATGGGGTTGTACCACATGCTCTCCAGCTGGGCCTGGAGCTGGGATAAGCTCACGTCGCTGCCGTAGTACAGCTGCTCGTAGTGCCACGCCATGAGGGAGTTGATGACGCTTCCGAAGTGGAGCTTGAGCTTCTGATCGCCTTTTGGCGAGGGGGCGGAAGAAGGGGCTCCCCCGAAGTAGTCCTGCCGCGCCCCTTCCGGGCGTATGCGGTGGGTCGGCTCCCAGAACTCCACCCACTGGCGCACGTCGCTGAGCCGGACCTGCATGGACTCGAGCTTGTGGTCGCCTAGGACGTCGCCCAGGACCGTCTCCACGTCGCCCGGGTTGCGGACCACCATCACGCCGGCGCCCTTCAGCTCGTCGGTGAAGGAGGTGGTGAACTTGGGGGACGCGTGCGAGTCGGCGAGGATGAGGAACGAGCGCGGGTCCTCGAGAAGGCGGTCGTCCTTGAACTGGTGGTCCAGGGCGGACAGGACGCGGTGCAGGGAGAAGCGCAGGGGCATGGAGTGCGTCACGATGGAATACGGATCGTCGCGGTGGGCTTCCATGCGGTAGGGCAGGTTCCGGTTCCGGAGCCGGGCGTTGTAGGAGCTGATGAGGCGGGCGCGGGCCTTTTCCAAGTCGGCGCCGTTCAGGGACTTGGGCAAGGTGACCACGTACGAGAAGGCGCTTTCGACGGCGGGAAGGCCGGTCTCCGTGAGCTCTCGGTCGAGCGCCGCGCCGGCGGCGGCGGTGATCTCGCGGAACGCCTTGATATGGCCCTTGGGGAAGGCGTCGACGTCATCGATGAGCGGGGCCGGGTTCGCCGCCCGGCCGTGCAGGGCGATGCGGCCGCCGTTGTGGCTGACCACGATCACCGGGTTGTTCCGGCCCTGGGGCAGCTTGTTGAGCAGGATCTCCTGCGCGGAGCCGGGGCCGGTCTGCGGCCGGTTGGTCAGGAACACGACGTGCACGCCCTCGTCGATGAGCTTGGCGAGCCGCTGGGTGACGGTCTCGGGGGCCGGCCCGTTGAAGACGTCCACGAGAAGGACGACCCGGGGCTTCATGCGGACGATGTCCGACATGTCGGCGGGGATGAGGTCGGAGTTCGGACCTCGTCCTGCGGCGTTGGCTCCGACCGCGGGGCCGTCCCCATCCGGGGTCTCGGTGGCGTTCAGGGCGCCGTCGAAGTACGCCGCGCTGCGCGCGGCGGCGTTCGCCCGCGGGCCCTCGGGGGAACCGAGCGCCGCGCCGAACTCGCCGACCGAGCGGAGGGCCGGGGCCTGCGCCGCGGCCCTGCCGGTGGCGGTATTATAGGAAGGAGCGGCCGAGGCGTCGGCCCGCGGATTGGCGGATT
>DATLOS010000113.1:0-7795 GCA_035536155.1 Elusimicrobiota bacterium | reverse complement strand
GCCGAAAGTCAAAGTCCCCTCGTCGAAGACCTCGAGGCCGTTCAGGCAGCGCAGGAAGGTGGACTTGCCGCAGCCGGAGCGGCCGACGATGACGGTGAGCTCGCCCGGGCAGACCTGGAGGTCGACGCCCTTGAGGACTTGGCGGCCGTGGAAGGTCTTCTTGAGGCCTTTCGCTTCAAGGGTGGCGGGAGCGGCTTCCCGGCGAGGCGCGTTTTTCTTCTGTGCCACGATCAAATCGTCGAAATCTCGTCGAATACTAGCAATTTGACCGTCGATCTACGCGAGGAGCGCGGCCGCCTCGCCGCGCAGCTCGCGCACGCCCAGGCCCTTCTCCGCGCTGACCCAGGCGAGCTGCTCCGGCTGGAGGCCCATGGCGTGGGCGACGTCGCGGCGCTGGGCCGCGGAGCGCGACGACTTCACCTGGTCGATCTTCGTCGCCACGGGGCGCCAGGGGACGCCCTTGGCCTCCAGCCACGCCAGCATCTGCAGGTCCTGCTTGGTCGGGCCGACCTTCGCGTCGATCAAATTGAAGACCATGCGCAGGCTGGGGCGGCCGGTCAAATATCCCGCGATCATGTCCCCCCAGTACTCGACCTCGCGCGCGGGGCCCTGGGCGAAGCCGTAGCCCGGCAGGTCCACGATCCAGCGCTCGTGGGCCACGGCGAAGACGTTGATCGCGCGCGTGCGGCCGGGGACGTTCGAGACGCGGGCCACCGCCTTGCCGCAGAGGGCGTTGAGCAAGGTGCTCTTGCCCACGTTCGAGCGGCCGATGAAGGTGATCTCCGCGGCGCAGGGGCCGATGCGCTCGTGGGAGGTCTCGCTCAGGAGGAATTGGGCCTGGTCGAGGCGGATCGGCGGCTCACTCATCGTGCCTCACGCGGCCGCGGCCCGACTTCACGTCGGAGCGGCGGCGCTTGTTCTCGCGGCGGCGGCGCTTGGCCCCGGCCGAGAGGCCGCGCTTCTGGCGGCGGGCCTTCTCGCGCTCGTGGCGCTCCCGGGCGACCTTGGCCCGCGCCAGCTCCTCGAGCTTAACCGCGAGGCGCAGGCGGGCCAGGCGGCGGTTCTCCCCCTGGGAGCGGGACTCCTCGCAGCGGACGCTCACGCCGCTCGGCCGGTGGACCAAGGTCACCCCGGTCTCCACCTTGTTGACGTTCTGCCCGCCCGCGCCGCCGGAGCGGTGGAAGCGCTCCTCCAGGTCCGCCTCGCGCACGCCGAGGCGCGCCAGGCGCTCGTCTAGGGCCGCCGATCTCGGGTCGCTCACCGGAGCATGATAGCATGCCTATTGAACCCGGGCCCGGAAGTGGTATACTGAAGTAATGACTGCTCGGTCATTAAAAGCGGAGCGCGGCGTCAAGGACAAGCGGCGGCGCATACTCGACGCCGCCCGCAAGCTCCTCGTCGCGCGCGGCTTCCAGGACATCGTCTTGGACGACGTGGCCCGCGACGCGGGCGTGGCCAAGGGGACCCTGTTTCTCTATTTCCCGAGCAAGGACGCGATCGTCTCGGCGGCCCTCGCGGACCTGGTCGAGCGCATGGGGGCCGTGATCGCGGAGCTCGAGGGCTCCCCCCTGCGCGGCGAGGCGCTCCTCCTCGAGACGACGAAGCGCGTCCTCGACTACCTCGACCGCAACCGCGACTTCCTCTTCGGCGTCGGCACCGGCCGCTTCATGGGCTGCGGGACCAAGTCCTCGAGCCGGCTCATGGAGCAGATCGCGCGGAACATGGAGCACGCGGCCGCGCTGATGCGCCGCTGCGCGGCCGACGGGTTGTTCCCCCCCGGCGCGGCCGCGGACGCCGCCCAGGCGCTGTTCGCCCTGTGCCGCAGCTCGGCGCTCCAGCCGCTCTACGGCGGCAAGGCCGTCCCCCTCGCCCGGCGCGCGCGCCGGGTCTGCGAGATCCTTCTCTACGGAGTGCGAGGGAAGCGATGACCCTTCTCCCCCTTCTGGGCGTCTCCCTCGCCCTCGCGCAGGCCCCCGCGCCGTCCACGCCCACGGTCGCGGGCGCGGACCTGATGGAGTGCTACCAGCTCGCCAAGAAGCAAAGCGAGACCCTGCGCCTGCGCGAGCAGGACATCGTCCAGCTCGAGCAGCAGTACCGCCAGGCCCTGGGCTCGGTCCTCCCCAGCGTGACCTTCACCTACGCCCAGAAGTATCAGGAGGTCCCCCACATGTCCGGGGCCTCGGGAAGCTCCTTCTTCTTCGACAACCCCCAGCCCTCGGGCGTGATCACGGCCACCCAGCCCATCTTCTCGGGGTTTCGCGAGTTCGCGGGGATGCGGGGCGTCAAGCACCAGGCCGAGGCCACGCGCCTGCAGCTCGTCCACGCCTACGCCGCGCTCTTCTCCGACGTCGCCCAGTCCTTTTACCTGACCTTGCGCCTCGAGACCGACCTGGAGAACACCCGCTCCGGGATCGCGCTGAGCAAGAGCCGCATCCAGGAGCTGCGCGAGCGCGAGAACTTGGGCAAGTCCCGCCACAGCGAGCTGGTCCTGGTCGAGTCCCAGGAGGCCGGGCTCGAGGCCCAGGCCGAGTTCTTGCTCGGCCAGATCGCGGTGGCGCGGGACATGCTGGGATTTCTCACCGGGCGGGAGATGGCCGACGTGACCCTCATCGACCGCCTGGAGCGCATCGCCGAGGCGCCGGCCGAGGCCGCGAGCCTGGCCCGGGCCGAGAAGCGCACCGACGTGCTCTCGCAAGACGAGGCCCTGCGCGCCCAGGAGTTCTATCTCCGGGCCGTCAAGGGCGCCTGGTCGCCGACTCTGGGCTTGACCGGAGACTACTACCTCAAGCGCACCGCCGCCCTCGAGCCCATCCACTGGGACGCCACCTTCCTCGTGACCATGCCCATATTCCAAGGAGGAGCGACCCTGGCGGCGCAGCGCCAGTCCGAGTCGCAGCTGACCCAGGCGCGCGAGCGCTACTCGCTCGCGCTGCGCCAGGCCCGCTCCGAGATCCACCGCGCTTGGGCGACGCTGCGGGCCTCGGTGGCGCAGTCGGTCGCGGCCGAGCGCGCCTATCTCAAGGCCGAGGAGGGCTATCGCCTGCAGACCCGGGAGTACCGGCTGGGCCTGGTCAACAACCTCGACGTCCTCCAGTCCATGAACGCCCTGCTCGACGCCAAGCGCACCTTCGACGAGTCGGTGGTGCAGAGCAAGCTGAACCTGCTGTCCCTGAAGGTAAGCGCCGAAGAGGTGCCCCAATGACGCTCTCCGATCTCTCCATCAAGAACCCCGTCTTCGCCTGGATGCTGATGACCGGCCTGATCGTCTTCGGCTGGATCGGCTTCCACCGCATGGGCGTGAGCCAGCTCCCGGACGTCGACTTCCCCGTCGTGTCCGTGGCCGTGACCTGGGAGGGCGCGGCGCCCGAGGTCATGGAGACGCAGGTCACCGACATCATCGAGGACGCGGTGATGAGCGTCGAGGGCATCACCCAGGTCACCTCCACCTCCCAGCAGGGACAGTGCACGATCACGGTCGAGTTCAACCTGAACCGGAACATCGACGCGGCCCTCCAGGAGGTCCAGACCAAGATCGCCCAGGCGCAGAAGAACCTCCCCCGCGAGATCGACCCCCCCGTCGTGACCAAGACCAACCCCGAGGACCAGCCCATCATGTGGCTGGCGCTCTCCGGCGACCGGCCCTTGAAAGAGATGACGCGCTACATCAGCGCGACCTTGAAGGACCAGCTCACCACCGTCTCCGGCGTGGGCAACGTCGTCTTGGGCGGCTACGTCGACCCCAACCTGCGGGTGTGGCTCGACTCCGGCAAGATGCAGGCGCGGGAGCTCACCGTCGAGGACGTCATGGACGCGATCCGCTCCGAGCACGCCGACGTCCCCGCCGGCTACATCGACACCGGCCGCCAGGAGATCAACGTCCGCGTCTACGGCGAGGCCGCGACCCCGGACGAGTTCCAGCGCATGGTCATCCCCAACCGCGTGCGCGGGGCGCCGATCTGGAAGAGCTTCCGCATCGGCGACGTGGGCACCGTGGAGGACGGCACGGCCGACATCCGCCGCATCTCCCGCACCATGAGAAAGCGCGCGGTAGGCCTGGGCATCGTCAAGCAGCGCGGCACGAACGCGGTGGCCGTGGCCGAGGCGGTCAAGAAGAAGATGGCCCAGCTCCAGGGCCAGCTCCCCCCGGGCATGCACATGAGCGTGGTCTTCGACACCACCAAGTTCATCCAGGACGCGGTCCACGAGCTCAACTTCAACCTGATCCTCTCCGCGCTCCTGACCTCGCTGGTCTGCTACCTCTTCCTGGGCTCCTGGAGCGCCACGCTCAACGTGCTCCTGGCCATCCCCACCTCGATCATGGGCGCCTTCATCGCCCTGTATTTCTTCGGCTTCACGGTGAACACCTTCACCATGCTGGGGCTCTCGCTGGTCATCGGCATCGTCGTCGACGACGCCATCATGGTGCTGGAGAACATCTCCCGCTACCGCGAGATGGGCAAGCCCCGGGTGCAGGCCGCGATCGTGGGCGCCCGGGAGATCACCTTCGCCGCCATCGCGGCCTCCGTCGCGATCCTGGCCATCTTTCTGCCCGTCGTCTTCATGCAGGGCGTCATCGGCAAGTTCTTCTACCAGTTCGGCGTGACCATCTCGGTGGCGGTCATGCTCTCGCTCCTCGAGGCCCTCACCATCGCGCCCATGCGCTGCTCCCAGTTCCTGGAGGTGGGCCACGCCGCCGGCGGCATCGGGCACGCCATGGACCGCTTCATGACCTCGCTCATGGAGCTCTACCAGCGCGTCCTCAAGGCCTGCCTGGCGCGGCCCCGGCTGGTCCTCGCGGCCTCGACGTTCTTATTCGCCGCCTCCCTCGGCGTGACCAAGGTCTTGAAGAAGGAGTTCGTCCCCTCCCAGGACCAGGGACGCCTCCTGGTGCGCATGCTGGTGCCCCTGGGCTCGTCTTTGGAGAGCACCGACGCGGTGTTCAAGCAGGCCGAAGAGCTCGTCTTGAAGCACGGCGAGGTGCTCCAATACTACAGCGCGATCGGCGGGTTCACCGGCGGGCAGGTCAACACCGGCATCCTGTTCATCACCCTCAAGCCCATCTCCGAGCGCCCCAAGGCCAACGGCCACCGCATCACCCAGCAGGAGTTCATGCAGTCGATCCGGACCGAGCTCTCCGCCTTGCCGGGCGTCCAGCGCGCGATCGTGCAGGACCTTTCGCTCTCGGGGTTCACCGCCCAGCGCGGCTTTCCGGTCGAGTTCACCGTGCAGGGACCGGACTGGGACAAGCTGGCCGCGGCCGGCGCCGACATCATGAAGGGCATGAAGGACTCGGGCCTCATGACCGACATCGACACCGACTACCAGCTGGGCATGCCCGAGCTCCAGGTCCACCCCAACCGCGTGAAGGCGGCCGAGCGCGGGGTCAGCATCGCCTCCATCGCCGACACCATCAACGCCATGATCGGCGGCGTGCGCGTGGGCAAGTTCACGAGCGGCGGCAAGCGCTACGACGTCCGCGTGCGCCTGGCCGAGCCCGACCGCTCGAGCCCCAAGGACGTGGGCGGCATCTGGGTGCGCAACCAGCACGGCGAGGTCGTCCCCTTGGGCGAGGTCATCACCCAGGAGGTCAAGCCCACTCTGCTCACCATCACCCGCCGAAACCGCGAGCGCGCCATCAGCATCTTCGCCAACCCCTCCCCCGGGCATTCTCAGGAGGAAGCGATCAACGCCGTCAAGCAGATCGGCGCGAAAGCCCTGCCGGACGGCTACCACCTGGTGATGTCCGGGGGCTCGCAGGCCTTCCAGGAGTCCTTCCAGAGCCTGGTGGTCGCCTTGGTGCTGGGCATCTTCGTGGCCTACATGGTCCTGGGCACCCAGTTCAACAGCTTCATCCACCCCTTCACCGTGCTCCTCGCCTTGCCTTTCAGCGTGACCGGGGCATTTCTCGCCCTGGCCCTGCGCGGCGTGTCGATCAACCTCTACAGCATGATCGGGCTCATCCTCCTCATGGGCATCGTGAAGAAGAACTCGATCCTGCTGGTCGACTTCACCAACGAGCGGCGCAAAGGCGGCCTGGGCGTGCGCGACGCGCTGCTCGAGGCCTGCCCCTTGCGCCTGCGCCCCATCCTCATGACCTCGGTGGCGACCATCGCCGGCGCGGTGCCCGAGGCCTTCGCCTTCGGCGCCGGCTCCGAGACCATGGTGCCGATGGCCGTGGTGGTGATCGGCGGCGTCACGGTCTCCACGCTCCTCACCTTGCTCGTGGTGCCCTGCGCCTACGAGCTCTTGAGCCGCTGGGAGTCCCACAAGCACGACCAGGACCTCCACGAGGCCTTGGTGCAGCTGGGCGAGGCCGCGCCGGAGAAGGCATCGGTCTAAAGTCACCTAGCCGGATTGTCAAAAAACGTCTATTATCCGCGCATGATCCAGGTATTGGCCGCCCTGCTCCTGGCCGCCCCCTGCCGCGCCGCCGACCCCGCTCTCCAGCCCGCCCTGGCGGCTCTTTCCGGCGACGACATCCTGGCCCGCATCAAGGTCCTGGCCTCGGACGAGTTCGAGGGCCGCGCCCCGGGCTCGAAGGGCGAGGACCTGACCGTGGCCTATCTCCAGCGCGAGTTCAAGCGCCTGGGCCTCAAGCCGGGCAATCCCGACGGCACCTACATCCAGAAGGTGCCGCTCGTGGGGATCAAGGGCGCGCCCGAGGCGAGCTTCACGGGCAAGAGCGCGACCTTCGTGCCGCGATTCACCGAGGACGCGGTCGCCGTGAGCGAGCGCGCCGTCGGCGAGGTCTCGGTGAAGGGCTCGGAGTTGGTCTTCGTGGGCTACGGGATCACCGCCCCGGAGTACGGCTGGGACGACTTCAAGGGCGCCGACCTCAAGGGCAAGACCCTCGTGTTCCTTATTAACGATCCCCCCCTGCCCGATCCCAAGGACCCCGCCAAGCTTGACGAGAAGATGTTCAAGGGCAAGGCGATGACCTACTACGGGCGCTGGACCTACAAGTACGAGAAGGCGGCCGAGCTGGGCGCCGCCGCCGCGATCATCGTCCACGAGACCGAGGCGGCCGCCTACCCCTGGAGCGTGGTCCAGAACTCCTGGTCCGGGGAGAACTTCAGCCTCAAGACCGACGACAAGAACGCCGGCGTGGTCGCCGTCCAGTCCTGGGTGAGCTCGGGCACGGCCGTGCGCCTCCTGGCGATGGCGGGCCAGGACTACTGGCAGCTCAAGCGCAAGGCCCTGGACCGGGCCTTCAAGCCCATCCCGCTGGGCATCACCGCCGACTTCACCATCCAGAACTCGCTGCGCGAGGTGCTCTCGCGCAACGTGGTGGCGCGGATTCCGGGCTCGGACCCCAAGCTCAAGGCGGAGACCGTGGTCTATACCGCCCACTGGGACCACCTGGGCAAGGATCCGAAGCTCAAGGGCGACCAGATCTTCAACGGCGCCTTGGACAACGCCTCCGGGACCTCGGCGCTGCTCGAGCTCGCCAAGGCCTTCTCGACCCTTAAGCCCGCGCCCAAGCGCTCCGTCCTCTTCATCGCCTTGACCGGCGAGGAGCAGGGCCTGCTCGGGGCCAAGCACTACGCCGAGCATCCCCTCTACCCGCTGACGAAGACCTTGGCCGAGATCAACATGGACGTCATCAACGTCTACGGCCCGACCAAGGACATCGTCTCCGGGGGCCTCGGGCAGTCGACGCTCGACGAGACCTTGATCGCCGCCGCCGCGGCCCGCGGCCGCGCGGTCAAGGGCGACCCGGAGCCGGAGAAGGGCGGCTTCTTCCGCTCCGACCACTTCGAGTTCGTCAAGAAAGGCGTCCCCGCGCTCGAGTACG
>DATLOS010000112.1:0-2574 GCA_035536155.1 Elusimicrobiota bacterium | reverse complement strand
GGGGAAACGCCCGCCGATTTCCCGATGTTCTTCCACTACGTCAACGTCGGCCCGTCTCTGCGCGAAGAGGAGATGATCACCGACGTGTACTTGCCGCTGAGAGGGTAGCCGCCCGAGTCCCGCGGGAGCGCATCGGATTTCGCTGACAATCCGGGTCCTATGTCCCCTGGGCCTAAATATGGTGCCAGGCTTCCCCAGGCGGCCCAGCCGCCTGGACGGATTCGGGATTATGATGGATGCATGATCCATGCCAAAGGACTCTGCCGGCTGCTCCTTGCCGCCGCCTGCGTGCTCTCGACGTGGAGTCCGGCCGCCGCCGCCGGAAATCTCGCCCGAAGCGTCCAGGGAGCGGGCTCCCAGGCGATCGGCCCGGCAGCCCTGACGGGCGTCTCGAGCGTCGGCTCGCCGCTCGTCGGCGCCGCGCTGGATATCCCCGCCATGAGCGCGAGTATCCCGGCCGAAGCCCAGCTCGGCCCGGCCCCGCGGGTGGACGATATCGCGCTCGCGGAGACCGCCGCCGCGCCCACGGCCCTTGGCGCCGTCGCTTCGGCGCCGAATTCGACGAGCGATGCCGTCTCGCGCGCCGCCCGGCCGCCGGCCGCGCCGTCCGCCGCGCTCGGGGACCGGGAGGCCGGTCCCATCGCCTCCGGGGCGAAGCAGACCTTGGGCGCCGTCCAGCAGCGCATGCCTTCCGTCGCTTCCTTTAAAACGGGCGGCGACCTTCAGGCCGCGGGGGCCGAATCGAGCCAATTTTTCGACGCCGCCGCGCCGGGATCTTCGGCGGGCGCCGTGACCATGAGCCGAAGAGGATGGCTGCGGGCCGCCGCCGGATTGGGGCTCCTGGGGCTGGCGGGCTGGGGTCTCCATGAGTACACCCGGAAGCCGGACCTGACGTTTGACCCGGCCGCGGTGGACCGGCAGTTGGCCGAGCTCTCCAGGCGCGGCGCGCGGATCCTCGAGAATCCCGACTTCCAGTATTACGCGAGGCGCTACGAGGGGGCCCGGCTGGACCCCTACGAGGCGCCGCTGCGCAGCGTGCTTCGGGGCTTGGAGGCCACCCGTCAGCGGCTCCGCCGCGTCGCGGGCGCGCGCGCCCAGACGTACCCGGTCGAGCTTCACCGCATGGAGCCCCTGGTCATGTCCCGGGACGGCTACGACACGACGATCTCCAAGCGGGGCCTATCCGAGGTGGTCGCCACCGCCGCCGACGACGCGACGGAGCTCGAACGGGCGGTCTTCGCTTTCCGCTACGAGTACGAGGAGGCCGACCGGAAGGGCCAAGCGGATGACTTCGTGCGCCGGCGCTCGAACTACGCCTTCGCCCGGGCGTACAACCTCTTCGCCGCTTTGGCCGCGATCAACGATGCCGTGGTGTACGTCCGGCCGGTCGCGCCCTGACCGAGGCGCTCAGCGCGCCGCGGCCTGGATGCGCGCGTAGCGGCGCATGAGCTCGTCGGCCTGGGCGGAACGGCCCAGCGTCCTCAGCACGCCGGCGTAGCCCTTGAGCAGGCCGCAAATGCCCACCGACTCCTCCCCGAACGACTTCTCGGCCTGGGGAAGGAGCGCGCTAAAGATGCGCTCCGCGTCGGCGGGGCGGCCGGCCCGGGCGTAGGCCTCGGCCAAGTCGCGGCCGTTCCAGAGCGCGACGTCGTCCGGCACGTGGTAGCGCACGTTCCAGCGCAGGATGCCCTCGAGGACTAGGATCTCCTCGGCGGGGCGCCCGCGCCGGCCGGCGTTGTCCGCGACGTACTTGAGCGCGCCGACGAGCGCGGCGGCCGCGGCGGGACTGAACTCCCCGTCGCCCAGATGCTTCTCGGCGAGGCGGCGGACCTCGGCGGCCTCCAGGTCGGCCTGGTCGGGCGAGCCGTGCTGGGAGTCGAAATCGGCCAGCTCGGCCAGCCGCAGGATATACATGGTGCTGCCCGCGCCCGCGCTCTCGCGCATGAGCCGGACGTTCTCCGCCAGCAGGGGCCGCGCCTTCTCGGGCGAATGCTCCTGGTGGATGTACTGCTGGGCCAGGTTGGAGTTGGCGGTCGTTTGCACCGAGGGATCGGCGCCCGAGGCGGCGAGCTTGACCCGGCTCTCCTCGACGATCGGGGTCGCGGCGGAGCCCGCGTAGAGGCTTCGCGCCACCGCCAGGCCGTGCAGGGCCGCGGCCGTCTCCGGGTCGTCGGGCCCCAGCACTCGGGTGAGGAAGTCCACGATCCTCTGCTGGAGCTCCCAGGCCTCCTCGCGCCGTCCCGCGTTGGCGTAGTGGTCGGCGAGGATGCCGTAGTATTTGGTGAACTCCACGTCCTTGGAGCCGGCTTCCTCGGTGAGGGCCATGGCTCGGCGGTAGTGGCCGTCGGAGTCGTCGAGGCGCCCCTCGTCGCGGGCGCGCAGGCCCAGCGCGGCTTCCCGCCGGGCGTCGGCGTAGGCCCGAGCGCGCCGCGCGGAGTCGTCCAGGGGCGCCGCGGCGGTGGGGCGCGGCCTGCTCGAGGTCCGGAACGCGGACACGGCGAGCAGGAGAATCCCGGCGGCGGCCGCCAGGAGGGCGCGCCAGCGGCCAGGAGGCGGCGGCAAGGGGCCTTGGAT
>DATLOS010000111.1:0-2735 GCA_035536155.1 Elusimicrobiota bacterium | reverse complement strand
GCCCAGGACGTCCTCGAGGCCGCCGGCACCAAGTGGAACTTCCTCAAGTTCCGCCCGGGCCTGGTCGGCGGCCACTGCATCGGCGTGGACCCCTACTACCTGACCCATCAGGCGGAGAAGCTCGACTACATCCCCCAGGTGATCCTGGCCGGCCGGCGCGTCAACGACGGCATGGGCGCCTACATCGCGCGCCGCTCCATCAAGGACATGATCGGCGCCGGCCACGAGATTCAGGGCGGCACGGTGACCGTGCTCGGCCTCACCTTCAAGGAAGACGTCAACGACCTGCGCAACTCCAAGGTCGCCAACATCATCCGCGAGCTGAAGAACTACGGCCTGAACGTCCAGGTGCACGATCCCCTCGCGGACCCCGCGCAGGCCGAGCACGAGTACGGCGTCCGGCTCATGGCCTGGAAGGAGCTCAAGCCCGCCCAGTGCGTGATCGCCGCCGTCGGCCACCGCCAGTTCCGCGCCCTGTCCATGCCCCGCCTGCGCGCCATCATGGCCAAGAACGCCATCCTGGTGGACATCAAGGGCATCTTCGACCGCGAGAAGGTCCGCCGGGCCGGGATCCGGCACCGCCTGCTCTAGGGCGGCGGCTCCGGATGCCTACTCGGCTGTTCCGCGCCGACACGCCGCACGACGTTGTCTGCGCGACGATCGTGGCGGAGAGCCTTCCCGCGGGACGGAACCTTCTCGCGTTCTCCACGGACAAGACCTCCAGTGATCCCGCCCCGTTCGGCGCCAGGTTGCGTGAGGTCGCGCAGATGCACCCGTGGGCGTCCATCGTGGATGTCTCCGGGCTGCCGATAACGCCGCGCCCGGGCAGCAACACCGCCCTTCTGTCCTGGTCCGAGACGGCCCGGGCGATCGCGGACTCGACGCGCATGCTGCGCCGAGTCCTCGCGGAGCCACTCGCCGACCGGGTCGACGAGCTCTATCTCACCTGCCTGCACCATCCGGACGTGCAGCTTATGTACGACCTCTTTCCTTCCGCCCGAAAGATCGCCTATCCCCACGGCTTGGATTCCGTGAACGCCACGGAGATCCACCTGCAGACCCCCTTCTTCGCGCCCCGCCGCGGACTCAGCCGATGGCGCCGTGCGGCCGGAGACTTGGCCAGGCGCGCCGCCTGGGGCCGCGACGCGCTCCTTCCCCGGGACCTGAGGCTCGACGCCGCCTACTCGTTCAACCTCCCCGTCCCCTGGGCGGCCGCGCAGCACGACCTGAGCCCGCTTCTCACGCGCCAAACCATGCGGGACGTCTTCGCGCGCCTTGCGGCGCCCGTGCGCGCCTACTTTGAGGATCTTGCCCGCGGCTCCGGCGGCCCCGCCGCCCTGCTCCTGCTTCCCCCCTTCGACCACGACCGCGACGCGCTCAACGATGCGCAGGCCGCGGCCGTAGCGGACTTCGCCCGAAGGCTGGTGGAGCGCGTCCGCCCCGCCGCCCTCGTGGTCAAACCCCACCCGCGCGAGGACGCGGCGCGCCTCGAGTCCGTCCTCAAACGCCTATTCCCGTCCCCGCCGGGTATCCCGCTGGTCATAGCGCGCGAGCACCACGCCTATCCGATCGAAGTCGTGCTCTCGCCCTTCGACGTCTCGGTCTGCGGCGCCTTCGGCTCCGGCTCCCTTCGGACGCTGCGCAGAATCTACGGCGCGAAGAGCTACTGCCCGGAGAAGGCTCTCCTGGACCTTTACAAGGACGAGCCCTCGTTCCTTACAACCATCCGCGTATGGATCGAGGACAACCGCCGCGAGTACACCGCGATCTAAGTCCGGTAGAATATTCGGGATGGACGAGCTGCAGAGAAAGTCGGCGGAGGAGTTCGCGCGGCGGATGAAGCTGCCGTTGGACACCGCCGCGAGCGCCGGGCGCCACAGCCGCGACGCCGGCAAGGAGGAGCGCATCCTCGAGGACATCTGCGCGAAGCTGCTCCCGGGAGCCAAGCAGGCCGTCCTGGACATCGGCTGCGGGGCGGGCGGGCTGACGCCCGCGCTGCTAGCTCGCCTGCGCTCGCTCGACTGCGCCGTCTGCCTGGTGGACATCCCGGAGGTGCTCGCGAAGCTCGGCGAGGCCCCGTGGGGCAAAGAGACGCCTGCTCTGCGCCATTGTCCCGGGATATTCCCGGAGCCCGAGACCCTGGCGAGGCTCGGCGAGAGGCGCTTCGACCGCATCCTCGCCTACTCCGTCCTCCACTATACCTCCCGTCCGGCGGACTTCGTCGCGGCCGCCGCGAGCCTGCTCGCGCCCGGCGGGCGCCTGCTCCTGGGCGACCTCCCCAACGTGGACAAGAAGGGCCGCTTCCTGTCGTCGCCCGCAGGCCGGGCGTTCGAGGCGGCCTACAAGGGCGTCCCCGTCTCGGAGGTCCCCGAGTTCCGCCATCCTTCGGAGTACGTCCGCAGCCCGTACAACACCCAGAACCCGGCGATCTGCGACGGCTTTCTTCTCGAGACCGCCCAGGACATCCGCGCGCAGGGCCTGAACGCCTATCTCCTGCCCCAGCCGCCCGGCCTCCCGTTTTCCATGACGCGCGAGGATCTGCTCATCACGCGGGAGCCATGACGATCTCCGAAACCCAGGTGTGGATGCGCCCTTCCCGGGCCGGCGCCAGGCGAGCCCCGGCCGCCGAGTCCCCGGCGCTCGCGCGCGCGGTCGAGGAGTTCTATTTCCGGCGGGTCGGTGCTCGTCCCCTCCTTTTCCCCTCGGCGCGCGCCGCAATATCGGCGGCGCTCGAG
>DATLOS010000110.1:0-2406 GCA_035536155.1 Elusimicrobiota bacterium | reverse complement strand
AGGCCGGTGACGGTCTCGGTCACGGGGTGCTCGACCTGGAGGCGGGTGTTCACCTCGATGAAGTAGAAGCTGCCGTCGGTGTCGAGGAGGAACTCGACCGTGCCGACGTTGGTGTACTTGCAGGCCTTGGCCAGGCGGATCGCGGCCTCCTGCATCTTGCGCCGCAGCTCGGGCTTCACCGCCGGCGACGGGGACTCCTCGATGAGCTTCTGGTGGCGCCGCTGCACGGAGCAGTCTCGCTCCACGCAGGCGACCACGTCGCCGTGCACGTCCGCCGCGATCTGGATCTCCACGTGGCGAGGATGCTCGATGAACTTCTCGATGTAGACCGCGCCGTCGCCGAACGCCGCCTTGGCCTCGGTCGAGGCCCGGTTCAGCTCGGCTTCGAGGGCGGAGCGCTCGCGCACCAGGCGCAGGCCCTTGCCGCCGCCGCCGGCGGCGGCCTTGACCATCACCGGGAAGCCGACCGCGTCGGCCTCCTTGAGGAAGTTCGAGTCGACGAGGCCTTTCGTGCCGGGGACGAGCGGCACGCCGCAGCTGCGCGCCAGGTCCTTGGCCGCCATCTTGTGGCCCAGCGCGTGGATGGCCTCGGCGGGCGGGCCGATGAAGACGACGCCCCAGTCCTTGCAGGCCTTGGCGAAGGCCGCGTTCTCGGAGAGGAAGCCGTAGCCGGGGTGGATGGCCTGGGCGCCGGTGATCTTCGCCGCGGAGAGGACGCGTTCCTGGTTGAGGTAGCTCTCGCGGCCGGGAGGGGCGCCGATGCAGACCGCCTCGTCGGCGATGGCGACATGGCGCGACTCGCGGTCGGCCTGGGAGTACACGGCGACCGTCTGGATGCCCATCTCGCGGCAGGCGCGGATGACGCGCACGGCGATCTCGCCGCGGTTCGCGATCAGTATCTTATTGAACATTGAAGTCCACCTTGACCTTGCGGTTCCACAGGTCGGCCTCTGCGGCGAGGACGGCCTGGCCTTTGCGGTTGAAAAGGGAGACCTTGTAGGTCGAGCCGCCGATGTAGGACGCCAGCCACCGCTCCTCGCTGCGGGTGTAGGCGGCGCGCTCGCGGTCGGTCCTGAGCTTGTGGAAGATCTCGTCGCTCAGGTCGTTGCGCCACTCGAGGAGGCTGGTGTGCTGGGCGTCGACGGGGAAGTTCTGCACGATCGGGATGGCGTCCTGCCCGGCGCCGCCGGAGAGGATGCGCAGGTTGCGCTCGCAGAAGGAGCGCTGGTCCGGCTGGACGCAGACGACCGAGCAGGACTGGAGCCCGGCCAGGGCGCCCGGGAAGTCCCGGTGCAGGTAGCGCGACTCCGCCAGCGCGGCGTAGGCGTCGCAGCGCTCCTCGGCGCTGGCGCCGGGCAGGGCGAGCAGGTCCACCAGCTCCCGCTCGGCGTCGTTCGGCCGCCCCAGGTGGTTCTTGTAGGCGTCGGCCAGGATGGCGTGGACGCGGCGCAGCGCCGCGTCGCCGAACTCGGAAGGGTAGAACTTGTTGAGATCGAGGGCGTTCAGGCAGTCCTTCTCGGCCTCCGGATAGTCCTGGCGGGCGAAGTCGGCCTCGCAGACGTAGCTCTGCGCGAGGGCGTCGTGGGGATCGATGGCGAAAGCCTGGCGGGCGAGGGTCGTCGCGCGGGCCGCGTCCCCCGCGGCCAAGGCGTCCTCGAGCTTGGGAACCAGCGTCCACCAGTAGGCTCGGCGCCATTCTCCGTCCTCGCGCACGAAGGTGAGGTAGTCGTCCTTGGGCGGCGCGCTGCCGACGGAGAGCTTGTAGCGCACCCGGGCCCAGTCGGCCTTGATGTGGGCGGGCATGGGCTGGGAGAAGTCCCAGTCGGCGGGGTCCTGGACCTGCTGGAACTCGCCGGCGGTGGCGGCGGCGCGGGCCTCGGCCGAGAGCATCGCGTAGGCCTTGCCGCTGTCCCGGCTCCTCAGGGCGGCGAGGTACTCGCCGGCGGCCTTGATGAGGGTGCGCTCGGGCGTGCGCTGGCGCCAGCGAAAGGCCAGGTATCCGCCCACGGCGAACGCCAGGGCGGCGACGAGCAGCGCGGGCACGAGGCGGGGGCGGGGAAAGCGGCCGGCCGCCGCGGGCTTCTTCGGGGGCGGCGGCGGCGGGACCGTGGGCGCCACGCGCAGGTCCTCCGCCTTCTGGGCGGCGGGCGTCTGGGCGCGCGGCTTCTCGGCCGGCTTGGGAGCGCTCTTGGGCGTTGGGGGCTTCTCCGCTGGAGGCGCGTTCGGCGACATGGACGGCGAGTGGAACTGGCGCGTCTTGGGGAGGTCCAGCGCCGAGGGCTCGCGCTTGGGAGCCTCGGCGGGCGGGACGGCGGCTGAACTGGGCGCCGCTCCTTGAGCGGGCGCGGCCTTCGCCGCGGCCGCGGCCTGTTGGGGCGCCGGCTTCGGTTGGGGTTGGGGCTCGGG
>DATLOS010000109.1:0-5686 GCA_035536155.1 Elusimicrobiota bacterium | reverse complement strand
GCCCCCGCGCGGGGACGGGGCTTCTTGCGTCGCTTCGCTAGCGCCCCACGGGGTGGCGGGCGAAGTCCTCGGTCCGGCCGTGGCGGCCGTCTCTCAGGTGGTTGTAGACCTGCGTGACGGCGTAGGCTATCAGGGTCCCGCCGAAGAACAGCAGCAGGGCCCACGACGCCTCCTGCAGCGTGCCGGAGACCGCCTGGAACACCTCCATCAGGCAGCGGTTCGCGGAGACCGGCGTCGTCATCATCGACAGCGCCTCGAGCTGGTTGATCCGCAACCCGCCCGAGAACGACGCCACCAGCACCGCGAACTTCGCGTACTTCGACCACGCCGCCGCCAGCTCTCCCGATAGGATGCGCAGGAGAACCGCGTCCATCGGCCTCGAGAACGCCACCAGCACGCAGCCGGACACGGCCGCGGCGGTCGCGAACACCAGCCCCAGCGTCAGCGCGTTCATAACCCACCTCCCCATGCGACCCACGCCTTCTCTTCACTGACCGCCGCCGGAGCGGAAAGGTTGGGCCCAACCCCCGGCGCCCTGGCCGCGTCTAACCGCCGGGTCTCCCGCGCGGCGGGAGGGGAGGGATCCCATGAAGAACATGCTCAGGAACGCGGCGGTGGGCCTCATCCTGTCGGCGCTCGGAGCCGGGCCGGCGTGCGCGGCGGTCGCGAAAGGCGACTCCGCCGTCAGCTTGGGCCTGGGCGCCGGAATGCCGGTATCCGACCTGGACCTGTCGGCCATCGGCGGCGGCTCGCAGAGCCCGGGAGAGGCGGGGCTGGCGGTCGACGGGCGCTACCTCTATCAGGCGGGGCAGCACCTGGCGGTCGGCGGCGAGCTCGGGCGCATGGGGTTCCCGGACCGGACCTTCGTCGGCCCGCGGCTGGCGGGGACGGTGCACTCGGAGCTGGTGACGCTGCAGGCGCTGGCGCGCTACCTGTTCCTGCCCGATAAGGACATCTCCCCGTACCTCATCGGGGGCCTGGGCGTGAACCGCTTCTCCGCCAAGGTGCGGGAGACCTTCGACCCGGGGGACGTCCGGCTGGACTCGGACTCCCATGGCGCGGTCTTCTCCGCGGGCGCCGGCGTCGAGGCGGCGGTGGCCAAGTCGGCGTTCGTCGGGGCGGAGCTGCGCTGGTTCCTGGCGACCATCGACTCGGGCGACTTCGGGACCGGCACGCTGCACGCGCTCAACATCGGGGCGCGCGCGGGCTACCGCTTCTGAGCCCGGCCGTCTACGAGAGGAACTGCTCGAGGCGCGCGAGCGCCTCGGGCATGTTCTCTCGGCCGAAGCCGAAGCGGACGTGGGGAGAGCGGTAGCCGTAGACGGTGGAGGGCAGGAGCATGACGCCGGCCTTCTCGACCAGGCGGTCGCAGAAGGCGTCGGGGGGCTCGGGAAGAAGGAGCTTGGCGAAGCCGATGCTGCCGGCCCGGGGGCGGATCCAGCCGAAGGCGCGGGCCTGCCTCCGGAAGAAGCCGTCGAGAAGGCCCAAGTTGCGCGCGATCCGCTCCCGGTGGCGCGCGAGGATCGTCTCCTTCGCGCGCAGGCCGATGAGGGCCAGGACCTCGCTCGGGGCCGAGCCGCAGATCGTGGTGTAGTCCTTGAGCTCGGCCAAGCGGCGGCGCAGGGCGGGGTCCTGGGCGATCAGCCAGCCCACGCGGATGCCGGCCATGCCGAAGGCCTTGGACATGCCGCCCAGGGATACGGCTTTGGGATCGAGCTCGCAGGCGGAGGGCAGGCGGTCCTTCGGGTCGAGCTCGAGGAAGCGGTACATCTCGTCGGAGAACAAGGTTATCTTCCGCTCGCGGGCCAGCGCCACGACGCGGGCGAAGTCCTCCTTGGACGGGAGGAAGCCGGTGGGGTTGTGGGGGAAGTTCACCACGATCAGCCGCGTCTCGGGCCGGAGCAGCGCGCGCAGGCGCTCCGGGTCGAAGCGCCAGCCCGCGTTCTCGTCGGGCTCCCAGCGGCTGACCTCGCAGCCCATGGCCTCCGCCAGAGCGTAGAGCGACTGGTAGCCGGGGAATGCGCAGACCACGTGGTCTCCTTTATTAAGGAGCGCGTGCATCGCGAGGTGGATGGCCTCCTGCGGCGCCGCGACGAAGACCTCCTCCGGCGAGACGCCGGAATAGAGGCGGGCGATCTCCGCGCGCAGGAGCGGCAGGCCGGCGGACTCGGTGTAGCCCAGGCGTAGGCTTTCCCAGAGAGACCGAGCCTCGGGATCGGCCAAAGCCAGGACCTCGGGCAGCGCCCAGCCGTCGCAATCCGAGCTCGAGAGCAGGTATTTCGCCGAGAACTCGTGGCGCGCGAAGTAGCGTTCGAGAAGAAACGGCTCGAGCGGCGGCATCGCGCAAGTATAGGATTTCGTCACGCCGCGGACACCCGCATGGGGTACGTTGCGGGCGGTGGGAACTCCTGTTAAGCTCAGGAGGCTCCGCCGACTCGCATGAGCGCGCACATCGACGCCAAGGACCGCTTTTCCGCGATGGCCGACCTCTACGCGCGCTACCGGCCGACCTATCCCGCCGCGCTGTTCGATTGGATCGAGCGCGAGGCCGGCTTGAAGAAAGGCGCGCGCGTCGTCGACGTGGGCTGCGGGACCGGCATCTCCGCGCGCCTGCTGGCGGACCGCGGCTGGAACGTTACGGGCGTCGAGCCCAACGACGCCATGCGCGCGCAGGCCGAGGCCTGCGCCCCGCGCCGGAACCTGCGCTACGTCAAAGGCGAGGCCGCGGCCACCGGGCTCGCCAAGGCGAGCGCGGACCTCGTGGTCGCGGCCCAGGCCCTCCACTGGTTCGACATCCCGGCGGCGATGGCCGAGTTCGCGCGCATCTTGGCGAAGGGCGGGCGCTGCTGCGCTTTCTGGCACGTCCGGGCCAAGACGCCGTTCCTGCGCGGCTACGAGGAGATCCTGCGCCGCTTCTGCCCGGAGTACGTGAAAGACCGCCACCGGAGCGACGACGCGAAGGCGCTGGTGAAGGGCTTCGGCGGGGCGCGCATCCTGGCCGAGGGCGCCTTCCCCAACGAGCAGGTCCTCGACCAGGCCGCCTTCTTCGGGCGGGTGCGCTCGACCTCCTACGTGGCCCACGGCGTGAGGGATCGCGCGGGCCTCGACGCCGCCCTCGACGCCCTCTTCGACGAGCATCAAGAGGACGGGACGGTGCGCTTCGAGTACAGCTGCCGGGCGGTGCTCTGGAGCCTATGAAGCGGCTCGGCCCGGCCCTCAAGAGGCGCCTCGCCCGCGGCGGCAAGCTTCTGCGCATCGGCGGCGCGCACAGCGCCTTCAGCGCCCGCATGCTCGAGGAGGCGGGGTTTCCCGCGCTCTGGCTGAGCGGCTTCGGCGTGTCCGCGACCCAGTTCGCCCTCCCCGACGCGAACCTGGTGACCCTCTCGGAGAGCGTGGAGGCCGCGCACCGGGTCTGCGCCAGCGTGAAGATCCCGGTGATCGTCGACGCCGACAACGGCTTCGGCGACGCGCACAACGCCGAGCGCGCGGTGAACGGCTACGGCCGCGCCGGCGCCGCGGGCGTGTGCATCGAGGACAGCACCTTCCCCAAGCGCTGCAGCCTCTATTCGAGCGCGCCGCGCAAGCTCCTGCCCATCCCGGAGATGTGCGAGAAGCTCACCGCCGCCCGCCGCGCGGCCGACCGGCACGGGATGCTCCTCATCGGCCGGGTGGAGTCGCTCATCGCCGATCTCGGGCCGCGGGACGCGGTCGCGCGGGCCCAGGCCTACGCGGGGGCCGGCGCCGACGCCGTGCTTATCCACTCCCGGGCGTTCGCTCCGCTGGCCAAGATCGCCCGCTCCAAGGCGGTGCGGCGGCCCCTGGTCGTGGTTCCCACGCTATTCCCGGACACGCCGTTGTCGGAGATCTCGGCGGCGGGATTTTCCGGCGTGATCTTCGCCAACCAGCTCCTGCGCGCGATGATGAAGGCCGGCCACGAGCTTTTGAATCACATGCTCAAGGCCAAGACCTTGACCGAGCTGGACCCGATGCTCTCGACGGTGGACGACGTGAACCGGATGGTCCGGGTGGCCCCGGAGTGGATGCGGGAAAGAGAGGATGCCGATGGCAACTGGAAAACGAAAGGCCGCGCCTAAGCCCCGGGCGAAGCTCGTCCTGGAGGACACCACGCTGCGCGACGGCGAGCAGTCCGCCGGGATCGTGTTCCGGGTCGAGGAGAAGGTCGCCATCGCCCGCCTGCTCGACCGGCTGGGCGTGCCCATGATCGAGGTGGGCATCCCGGCGATGGAGGGCGACGAGGCCGAGGCGATCCGCCGGATCGTCGCGCTCAAGCCCGAGGCCAAGCTCGTGGGCTGGAACCGGGGAAAGCGCGAGGACGTGGAGAAGTCGCTGGCCCTCGGCCTCTCCTGCGTGCACATCGGCCTGCCCGCCTCGAAGCAGCTGCTGCAGGGCGGCCTGCGCCAGAACCGCGCCTGGCTCCTCGACACGATGTCCGAGCTCGTGTCTTGGACGCGCTCCCGGGCCGAGTTCATCTCGCTCTCGGCGGAGGACGTCTGCCGCGCCGACCCGGACTTCCTGGTGCTCTACGCCAAGGCGGCGAGGAAGGCCGGGGCGGACCGCATCCGCCTCTCCGACACCGTCGGGCTGGCGACGCCCCAGCGCTACGCCGACCTGGTGCGGCGGATCTCCCGCGAGGCCAAGATCCCGGTCATGGTCCACGCCCACAACGACTTCGGCTTGGCGGTGGCCAACACCCTGGCGGGCATCGAGGCCGGGGCCATGTACGCCCACGTCACCGTCAACGGCATCGGCGAGCGCGCGGGCAACGCCTCCTTGGAGGAGACGGTCATGGCGCTCAAGTACCTCCACGGCCGGGACCTGGGGCTGGACCTCAAGCTCTTGCCCGAGCTCAGCCGCGTGGTGAGCCAGGCCTGCCAAGTCCCCGTGTCTCCATGGAAGCCGATAGTCGGCTCGAACGTCTTCGCGCACGAGTCGGGGATCCACGTGGCCGGGCTCCTGCGCAGCAAGGCGACCTTCGAGCCGTTCTCGCCCGAGGACGTCGGGGCGGCGCGGCGGCTGGTCCTGGGCAAGCACTCGGGCTCCCACGGCATCCAGGCCGCCCTGCGCGACCGCGGCCACGAGGTCGACGAGGAGCGGGCGCGCAAGCTCCTGCCGCTCGTGCGCCAGCGCGCGGTGGACAACAAGCGGCCGGTCACCCCGGAGGAGCTGGAGCGCCTGCACCGGACCTTGGCGTGAGCCGGCGCTTTCCCAGGTCCGTCGTCCTCCTGTCCTGGGCCAACTTCTTCAACGACGTCGCCAGCGAGCTCCTCCTCAAGGGCGCCTTGCCCGTGTTCCTGGTCGAGGTCCTGGGCGCCCCGCTGGTGGCCGTGGGCTTCATCGACGGCGCGGCCGAGGCGCTGGCCACCGTCATCCAGCTCGTCAGCGGCTGGTGGGCGGATCGCCTCGGGCGCTGCAAGCCCTTCGTCCTCGGCGGCTACGCCCTGTCGAACTTCACCAAGCCGCTGCTGTATCTCGCGGGGACCTGGCCCCAAGCCCTGGCGATCCGCCTCGTCGACCGCGCGGGCAAGGGCCTGCGCGCGGCGACCTGCGACGCGATGATCGCCGCCGCGACGCCGGCGGAGGAGCGCGGCGCGGCCTTCGGGCTCAACCACGCCATGGACTCGGCGGGGGCGGTGACCAGCCTCCTGGCCGGGGCGCTCATCATCCG
>DATLOS010000108.1:0-11009 GCA_035536155.1 Elusimicrobiota bacterium | reverse complement strand
GGCCATGGCGGCCAACATCCGTCCCGTGGACGCCGTCGTCGTCCGAGGCTCCGCGCCGGGCGCGATCGCGCCGGCGCTTCCCGCGGGCTTGCCGGATTTGGCCGGCGGCAAGCTCGAGCTTGCCGCGGCGTCGGCGGCGGCGCCCGTCCCCGCCGAGCTGGCGAGCCCGGCCGCCGCGCCGGACCCCGTCCCCGCGGAAGCGATCGCCGCGCAGGCGCCCGCGTCGGCCGAGGCGGCGCCGGTTGTCTCCAACGGCGAAGGGCCAGCCAACGGCGGCCGCCCGGCTCCCGAGCCCTCCTACCGCGGGGTGCCCAGGGACCGCGTCGTCGATTCCCTCAAGCGGGCCGAGACCTTTCTGCGAAAGCTGGACCTGGGCCCCGCCACCGCGGGCATGCTGGACGCGTGGCTGGAGCAGAGGCCCTACGACCTCGTCGCCGCGGCCCAAGACGACGCCGCTCTCGCCGGTAAGATGCGGCAGGTCGGCCACGGCTTCAACCGGTCTTATGAGCTGTTCCGGCACCACGCGGCTCTGGACGCCGAAGCCGCCGCGCTGCATCGCGACTTGAGCGCCTGGGGCGGTTTCGGCATGGCGGAGTCGGCGGACTATAGGACGATCGACGCGGAGCGGCAAGCCCACTTGCTCGCCAGCTACGCGCGCATCGCGCGCGAGCGCCCGCCGGGGCCGGAGCGGCTGCGCGAGGCCGCGGCGCCCTTCGGCGAAGGAGCGTCCTGGCTCGAGAAGGGGATCCCTTTCGCCGTCGGGGCTTGGGTTCAGGGCCGCGCCCGGCTGGAGAGATTCTTCAACCGATTGCCCCTCCACATGCGGCATGTCCTCGTCGAGGCGCTGCGCCGCGCGACCGGCATGGCCGAATTGGAGGATGGGCTTGCCGTGGATGCGCCGATGGGCCGCTACGGCGTCGTCGTCGAGGGCCTCCCGCGAAATTTCGGGGAGATGCGCGCGGTCATGGCGCCCATCCTCGAGCGAGCGGGCGCGGCGCTGGAGCCCTTCTACGAGACGGACGAGGTCGGCATGACCGGGATCGGCGTCATCAACGACGCGCAGGACGGCTTCATATTCGAGGGCACCCGCCGCGCGGCCCAGGCCCTGGCCGACGCCATGCCGGATCGGGTCGTCGTCGATTTCCGCGGACGGCGAATCGCGCCGCGGCAAACAATATCCTAATATCTTGTTCGCATGAAGATCGCGGAGGAGGGACGCGCCTACATCGGCCTCGGTGTCGGCGCCCTCGTGGGGGGGTGGCTGCTGGGCCATATCCTGCCGTGGCTGGGCCACCAGCTCATCGTTCTGGGCGCGGTGTTCGCCGCCTTCTGCGCCTACTTCTTCCGCGACCCTGACCGGCCGCCGCCGCCCGACGCGGATAAGATCTACGCGCCCGGCGACGGACGGGTCCTGAGCGTGGCGCGCGAAGGGCCGGGGGACGTCACCACGGTCCGCATCTTCCTCTCCATCTTCGATGTCCACGTCCAGCGCCTGCCGTGCTCCGGGGTCGTGGACATGGTCCGCTACCAGCCCGGCTCCTTCAAGATGGCGATGGAGGAGGAGGCGCGGCTCAACGAGCGGAGCATCGTGCGCGTGAAGCCCGACGGCCGCGCCGACTCGGTGACCTTCGAGCAGATCGCCGGCTACGTGGCGCGCCGCATCGTCTGCAAGGTGAAGGAGGGCGACCGGGCCGTCGCCGGCGAGCGCTACGGCGTCATCCATTTCGGCTCGCAGGCCGCCGTCCACCTGCCCGCCTCGGCGAAGCCGCTCGTCGTCCCCGGCGCGCGCGTGGTCGCCGGCGTCACGCCCATCGCCCAATGGAATCCGGCACCCTAAAGCGCTCGGGCCAGCTGCTGGCGCCCTCCCTCTTCACCATGGGGAACATGGCGTGCGGCTTCTACGCCCTGCTCAACGCGCACGTCGGCGAGTACTCGACCGCGGCGAAGTGCATCCTCGGCGGGATCGTCTTCGACATGCTCGACGGCCGCATCGCGCGCCTCGTCCACGGCGAGAGCTCCTTCGGCGTCGAGTTCGACTCGCTGGCGGACTTCCTGACCTTCGGCGTGGCCCCGGCGTACATGATGTACGCCCTCTTCCTGAAGGACTACGGGATCTGGGGCTACGTCGCGGCCTTCATCTATACCCTCTGCGGGGGGCTGAGGCTCGCGCGCTTCAACGCCTACGCGCACGCGGGGAAGGGCTCGAAGACGCACTTCACCGGCCTGCCCATCCCGGGCGGGGCGGGCGTGCTGGCCTCGTTCGTCCTGCTCTATAGCCTCATCGAGCAGCGCGATCCGTCCTCGCCCGAGGGCTTCTGGGGGCATTGGATCCCGGTGCTCGCGACGGCGGGGCCGTTCCTCGTGGTGGCGTTGGGCGCGCTGATGGCGTCCACCATCCCCTACGGCGCCTTCAAGCAGGTGGACCTGCTCCAGCCGCAGAACCGGAAGCTCCTGGCCGTCGTGATGCTGATCCTGGCGCTGGTCTACGTCTACCCGGAGAACTCGCTCTTCCTGATGTTCTTCCTGTACGCGCTCTCGGGGTTTGTTCGCCGGCGCGCGGCGCCGGCGGCGGAAAAACACCCCTAGGGGTGGTAGTACTTCTCGCGGATCTCGGGCAGCCAGTCCCGGATCTGCTCCTGGCGCTTCACGTCGCTGGGGTGGGTGCGCAGGAAGTTGACCACGCTGGGGCCCGACGAGCCGCTCGCGGTCTCCATGCGCTTCCAGAACTCGAGCGCGTGCTCCGGGTCGTAGCCCGCCTTGGCCATGAGGATGAGGCCGATGTGGTCGGCCTCGGACTCCTGGCCGCGGCTGAAGGGCAGGAGAACCCCGACGTTGACGCCCAGGCCGTACGCCTGGCCGTAGATGCTCTGGGCGGCGGCGGACTGGCCCGAGAGGAGGACGCTCAAGGCCTGGCCTCCGAACTGGGCGATCATCCCCTGGCTCATGCGCTCGGAGCCGTGGCGAGCCAGGGCGTGCGCGATCTCATGGCCCATGACCACGGCGAGGCCGTCCTCTCCTTTCGCGACGGGGAGGATGCCGCTGTAGACGGCGACCTTGCCGCCGGGCAGGCAGAAGGCGTTGACCGTCTTGGGATCGTCGATGAGGTTGAACTCCCACTGGAAGTCGGGGCGATCGGCGACGGCGGCCAGGCGGCGGCCGATCCGGCGGATGAGTTCGACGTTCTCGTGGTCGGTGGAGAGCTTCGCCTTCTTGAGCGTGTCCTGGTAGGCCTGGAGGCCGAGGGACTTCTCCTCGCCCTGCGAGACCAGGAGGAGGTGGTGGCGGCCGGTGTAGGGCACGGTCTGGCAGGCGGCCAACGCGAGCGGCAGAGCGGCGAGGCAGACGCGCGCCCTTCGCATCGTCATTTCCTCGGGAAGAGGGCGGGGCCCTTGAAGATGCGCGCGCCCGGCTGCGGCCGGGACATGACCTCTTCGGCGGTGAGCGGCGCAGGGAACTGGCGCACGCCGAGCTGGGCCTGTATCTGGGCCGCGCTATTGGGCATGAAAGGCTCGATCCAGCCGGCCACGAGGCGCAGGGAGCTCACCAGGTCGAAGAGCAGGGCCTTGAGCCGGTCCGGGTCCTGCGCGGCCCATTTCCACGGCGCCTCGGTGTTGACGTACTGGTTGAGGACCCCGATGCCCGCCCAGACCTTGTTGAGCGCCTCGTAGAAGTCGAGACGCTCCATGGCGTCGTGGATGGCGTGGGCGGAGCTGGAGAGCTCCTGGACCTTGGGCAGGCGCAAGGTGTCCGTCCTGCCCGGCAACTCGCCGCCCAGGAACTTGTCCACCATCTGGGTCACCCGGCTGACGAGGTTGCCCAGGTCGTTTGCCAAGTCGGCGTTGTAGCGCTTGCGGAACATCGCGGCGGAGTAGTCGCCGTCGTTGCCGAAGGGCATCTCCCGGAAAAGGAAGTAGCGGAAGGCGTCGACGCCGAACTCCCGCGTCACCTCCCAGGGGTCGACGAAGTTCTTCTTCGATTTGGACATCTTCTGGCCCTCGACGGTCCACCAGCCGTGGGCGAAGACCGACTTGGGGAGCTCGAGACCCAGCGCCATCAGCATGGCCGGCCAGATCACGGCGTGGAAGCGGTAGATCTCCTTGCCCACGAAGTGCACGTCGGCGGGCCAGAGGCTGGGGAATATCGCCGGCGCGCCGGCGCCCGGCGAGGCCTGGGTCTCGGCGGGCGGCAGGCTCTCGGCCCCGGGCGGGTTGTAGCCCGCGGCGGTGGCGTAGTTGAGCAGCGCGTCGAACCAGACGTAGGCCACGTGGTTCGGGGCGAACGGCAGCGGGATGCCCCAGGCGACCTTGGAGCGCGAGACGGCCAGGTCGCGCAGCCCGGCCTCGACGAAGCGCAGGATCTCGTTGGCTCGGTGCGCAGGGCGCAGGAAGTCCGGGTTCGCCTGGTAGTGCTTGAGGAGGGCCGGCTGGTACTTGGAGAGCTTGAAGAAGTAGCTCTCCTCCTCGGCGACGGTCAGCAGGCGCTTGCACTCGGGGTTCGGGCAGAGGCGCTTGCCCTTGTCGTTTTCCGGGGCCTCGGTCTCGGTCCAGTAGGTCTCGTCGGAGACGCAGTAGTAGCCGCGGTAGACGCCCTTGTAGATGTCGCCGGTGGCCAGGAGGCGCGTGAACACCGCCTGCACGCGCGCGGTGTGGCGCGGCTCGGTGGTGCGGATGAAGTCGTCGTAGCGGACGTCCAGATGGCGCCACAGGTCGCGGAACTTGGCCGAGGCGTCGTCGGCGAAGGCCTTGGGCGTGACCCCGGCCGCCTTCGCGGCCTCCTCGATCTTCGAGCCGTGCTCGTCCGTGCCGGTGAGGAAGTAGACCTTCTCGCCGCGCATGCGCAGGTAGCGCGCGTAGACGTCGGCGGCGATGGTCGTATAGGCGTGGCCGAGGTGGGGGGCCGCGTTGACGTAGTAGATCGGCGTGGTGATGAACTTTTTTTTCACGGGCGCGCTCCTTGCGCGAGGGCTTGCAGCCGGAAGGCGGCCAGCTCGAGGCACAGGCGCGGGTCCGCGTTGGCCTGGACCGCCCGCCGCAGCGCGGCCAGGCCGCGCAGGACGCCGCGCGCCTCGGCGTCGGCGTAGACCGCCTCGCCGCGGCTCAGGCGCAGGTGCCAGGCCATGCGCGCGATCCCGGCCTCCGCGGCCGGACGGGAAAGATGGAGCTCCCGGGGGAGCTCCTCGGCGAGGCGAAAGGGAGCCAGCGGGTCGGAGAGCCAGTCCGCCGGATCGGCGCCGGCCTGCTCGCGCAGGGCGAGCGCCCGGCCCAGCGAGCCCTCGGCCCGGGGCAGGAGCGCCGCGGCCTCCTCCGCGCCGACCCCGCGGGCGGCCAGCAGGTCCTCGAGCACGGTCCGCGGCAGAGGCCCGAAGTCGACGGCTTGGCAGCGGGAGCGGATGGTGGGCAGGAGGCGGTCGGGCTGGTGCGTCACCAGCACCCACAGCGTGCGCGTCGGCGGCTCCTCGAGGCCCTTGAGCATCGCGTTCGCGGCCTCGGCCATCATGAGGTGGGCGTCCTCGACCACGGCGACCTTCCAGCCGCCCTGTAAGGAGCGCATCTGGAGGCTCTCGAGGAGGTGGCGTATCGTGTCCACCTTGATGGAGCGCTGCTTGGCGGCCTCCTCGTCGAGGAGCCCGGCTTGATAGGCGGCGTCGACGATCGAGACGTCCGGGTCGATGCCCTTCTCCACCGCGGCGCAGGGTTGGCAGGCGCCGCAGGCGTCGCCCCCGTCCGGGCTGGCGCAGCGCAGGGCCTGCGCCAGGGCGCGGGCCGCGGCGGCCTTGCCCACGCCCTGCGGGCCGCGGAAGAGGAAGGCGGGCGGCAGCCGGCGGGAGGCGAGAAGCGCGGTGAGGCGCTTCAGGGCGCGGTCTTGGCCGGCGATCTCGGCGAGGCGCATTTGCCTGATTTTAGCATTTGCCCCTGTCGGGGCGTCACTTGGCGCAGCCGCTCATGGAGAGATAGGGCATGGTGATGGCGGGCTTGCCGTCGGGCGAGGGCTTGGCGGAAAGGGTCAGGCGGAGCCAGAACTCCCGCGTCCCCGCCCACTTCGGCGGCGCCCAGTACGCGCCCTGCGCCTTGGCTTCCATCGGGGTCCAGCGCTTGCCGTCGAGGGAGAAGTCCGCGCGCAGGGGCTCGGCCAGCGCGGGGTCGGAGCGCAGCGGGGTCCAGAGGGAGAACCTCTTCAGGACGCGCGCGTCGTGCAGGTGGTAGCGCAGGACCACCGACGCCGGCCGGCCCGGTCCGCGGATCTGCAGGCTCTTGGGCCGCCAGACCAGGTCGTGGAACCCCTCTCCCGCGGAGTCGTTGAGAAAGCGGCTCTCGGAGAAGTCGTCGGCGTACGTCCCGCACTCCGGATGCTTCGCGTTCGGGCCGAGCTCGAGCCGCGGGGGGTTCTCCCCGTCGGCCGGCCAGCGGTCGGAGCTGGGCGCCGGCGGCCGCGCGGAGGCCTCGCCGATGATGCCCGTCACGTCCGCGTTGATCCGCTGCATCAGCGGGCTGGTGGAGGTGGCGATCGCGTACACGGACCCGACGGAGCCGATTTGCGCGACCCAGTAGAACCCGGTGGGCAGGTCGAACTCGCGGTGCACCGCGAGCTGATGCCTCACGATCGCGCCCACGTCCAGCCCCGCGGGGTCGTACCAGTCCGGGTACTGATCCGAGGCCCAGACGATCGGGACCAGGGGCTTTCCCGTGACGAGGTACTTTTGCACCAGGTTGCGGTAGGGATCCGTCTTGGAGAGGCCGCGGCCCGGCTTCTTGGGCGAGAGGGTATAGGAATCGATCACCCAGCCGTCGGCGGGGAGAAACGCGCCGTCGCGCGGCGCCGGCGCGAGGTCGTTGGGCGTCCACCACTGGTAGACGGGCAGGTCCGGGTGGAGCTTCTTCGCGAGCCAGTAGAGCTCCGCCAGGCGCTTCGGATGCCCGGCCCAGGGCACGTTTTCCTCGGACAGCACGATGCCCCGCAGCTTGGCCAGAAGCTCCGGCGGGATCGCGGCGAGCAAGGCGCGCAGGCGCTTCGCCTGCGCGCCGGAATCGGGGAGCGGGGCCTTGCCCAGCCGCTCGGCGTCCGAGCTCCAGACGTCCACGCGGAGCAGGACCGCTCCCGGCGGGGCGGCGCGGATCCCTTCTATCGCGCGGGTCGGGTCCGTCTCCGACATCTTCGTGATATAGAACGTCATCCCTTTCGTGAGCTCCAGGAAGCGCGGGGAGTAGACCGCCGCGGACGAGGCGGGGACGCCGCCGTAGAGGCCGGAGTCCGAGGAGTCGAGCGGGGCGGATTGGGCGGACGCGCTTTGCAGGGTCGCCGCCAGGAGGACGGCGAGGGTCACGCGCGGCGGACGCGGTCGACGGCGGCGAGGATGCGCGCGTGCACCTCGGCCTGCGGCCGGGTACCGTCGATGAGCGTCGTGCGCGGCTCGCGCCTGGCCAGCGCGCGATAGCCGGCGCGCACCCGGCGCCGGAACGACGAGCCGGCGCGCTCGACGCGGTCGTGCGCCCGGTTCGGGTCGCGGGCGCGGAAAGCGGAGTCCGGAACGTCGAGGACGACGCAGAGGTCGGGGGCGAGGCCGCCCGTGGCGATGCGGTTCAAGGTCCGGATCAGCGGCGACGGCAGGCCGCGGCCGAATCCCTGATAGGCCAGCGTGGCCGTCGTGTAGCGCTCGCAGACGACGGTCTTGCCCGCGGCCAAGGCCGGCCGCAGGAGGTCCTCCGTGTGCTGGGCCCGGGCCGCCTCGTAGAGGAGCAGCTCCGCGGTGGGGTGGATCTTGTGGCTGGGGTCGAGGAGGAGGGATCGCACCGCCTCGGCGAAGACGGTCCCGCCGGGCTCGCGGGTGTGGACGACCCGAAGGCCGCGGGCGCGCAGCGCCTTGACCAGCAGGCCCGCCTGGGTCGACTTTCCCGACTTGTCGGGGCCTTCCAAGACGACGAAGAGCCCGCGCCGGCGCCTCATTTGGCGATTCTAACAAATTGATAGGATCGGTCCGTGCTGCCTTCCTGGGGCGACCAGTGCGGCTACACCTTCTCCTGCGCGGGGGGTCTCTTCCTGCTCGCTCTCCTCGCCTTCCTTGGGCCGCTGGCCGACAAGCGCATCGCGGCCCGGCTCGAGTGGTTTCTGCTCGCCCTGGGCGCCGCGGCGTGCACCTTCAGCATGGCCTGGAGCGAGGCGCTGCTGGCCGAGGCCCTGCTGCGCCCGCTCAAGGTCTGCTCGGCGATCCTCTCCGGCGCGCTCGTCTTCTCCTTCATCCACGACTGGGTCCGCGCTCGCGTGCGGGCGGCGTCGGCGTCCTTGGGGCCGGCCGCCGCCGTGGCGGCGGCCGTGCTCGTCGCGTGCGCGGCCTCCCTGTTGCTCACGGCTCCCGTCGCCGGCTTGATCCTGGTCGAGATCCTCGAGGCGATGCGCCTGAAAGCCGGGGCGCGCACCCACGCCGCGGTCCTCGGCTGCCTCGCGATCGGCCTGGCCTCGACCTTGAGCCCCCTGGGCGGGCCGATCCCGGCCATCGCCATGGCCAAGATGGCCCAGGCGCCTTATCTCGTGGACGGACGCTACCTTCTCGAGCTGGCGGCGCCGTGGGCGCTGCCCATGGTCCTCGGCCTGTCCGTCACCGCGGGTTTTGTCTTCGGCCGGCCGGACCCGAAGGCCGAAAAGGAGGCCGACGATCCGCTCACCCTTTGGAACGTTCTCGTCCTGACGGGCAAGCTCTACGTCTTCATCGCCGGACTGGTCCTTCTGGGCGGAGGGCTGCTGCCCTTGGTCGACCGCGCGGCGCTGGGAGCGGCGCCCGGCGCGCTCTTCTGGGGGAACTCGCTGGCCGCCGTCGCCGACGGCGCCACCTTGGCCGCCGTCGAGATCAGCCCGCGGATGCATCAGGAGCAGCTGCGCGCCATCCTCCTGAGCCTCCCCGCGGCGGGCGGCGCGCTGGTGCAGGGCAACGCCCACAACCTCCTCGTCGCCCAGCGCCTTCGCATCCAGCCGAAGGAGTGGGCGAAGGCGGGCGTCCCCGCCGCGGCGGCCCTGATGGCCTGCGCCTATTTCTCTCTAGTCTTCGCCGCCCGCTGACAAGTCAACGAAGTCAACAAAGTCAACGAAGTCAACGCCTGACCCCTAGTAGGCGAGGCCCGTGGGCCAGGTTCGCAGGACGTCCTTCCACGACGTGCGCACCAGGTACATGTTGACGGTGAGCATGTTGTTGGCGACGTCGTTGTTGTACCAGACCTTGCAGTGCGAGTTCGAGTTGAGATAGACCTGTCCCTTGACGTAGAGGACGCCGTGCACGATGTCGGAGTTTCCGCCTCCGGTCGGCCCGGTGAAGTCGCCGCCTACGTAGAGCATGCCCAGGACGACGGGGCTTATGCCCGCCGCGTAGGTGGCCGAGGCCGGGGTGGTGTAGGAGCTGTAGATGCCGGGGCACTGCGAGTAGCCGGTGTTGTAGTAGGTGCTGTTGAAGAAGCTCCAGTCGTTGCAGTACTCCTTCCAGGCCTTCTGCGGGATGACCGGGGTCTCGTCGGTGCCGTGCATGACCCCGTTTCCGGTGGTCAGGTTTCCCAGGATGATGACGGTGCCGACGATGGGCCCGTCGAAGTTGGTCCAGTTCCCGGTGACGTAGTAGACCTTGCCGCTCGAGTCGCTGCAAGTGCCGTCCTTGTTGCCGTTGACGTAGTAGGACCCGCAGGGCCCCGTGCCCGACGTGACGGCCGAGCTCTGGTAGGCGTTGAAGTCCAGCACCGGCGCGGGCGGGATGCCCGCGTAGTAGGAGTGCCACCACCAGCAGTTCGGGCTGTCGCAGTTGGGCGGGCTGGCGTCGGTGTCGAGGCCGGTGATCCCCGACGAGCTCCAGTAGCTGGGATGGTTCGAGCCGTTGGGGGTGATGGTGTTGGGGCTCATCACCGAGCCCCACTCCACGGTCAGGTTGTTGCCCGAGACGTCGACGCCGCTGGCGCCGTAGACCGAGACGCCGCTGATCGGGGCGTTGGAGTAGATCGCCTGCACCCCGCGCAGCTCCTTGTGCAGGGCGTCGATGCCGATGGAGACGATGGTGGCCTGCTGGCTCTGGGGTCCGCTGGAGATGCCCACGGTGTAGGAGCCGCCGTTCAAGTCGGTGTAGGAGCGGTCGAACTTGAAGCCGGTGATCTGGGTGCCCTGGTTCTGCAGCGCGACCCAGGTGCCGGTCGACTGGGTGAGGATCAGGTAGCCTTTCTCGATTCCCGCCTCGGCCAAATGGAACGCGCGGGTGCTTTGCGATTCCTTCGCGGTCCAGCGCGACTCGTACTGGGTGTAATAGACCATGACCGGCACCAAGGTGGAGATCACCAGGAGGAGGACGAGGACCAGGGGAAGGATCTGGCCGTCCGAGTTCGAGAGCGCGCGGGGGGGTCTCATGGCGTCTCCTAGTTCATGATCCGGACCTTCTGCACGGTCAGCTCCAGGACCTTGCGCCGGCCCAACTGGATGTTCTTCGACATGGTGATCGAGACGCTGATGATCGAGGTGTCGTCGGTTCGCGGGTAGGAGAAGGCGATGTAGGCGAGGTTCTTGGAGATGGTGGTCGTGTTGGAGCCGACCTTCTGCATCAGGTTCGTGCCGCTCTGGTAGAAGGAGATGTTTCGCCCGTCCATGTGCGTGAACTGAACCCGCGAGTTGGGCCCCTGGTTCGCGGGCGTGTCGATGGTGACCGAGCTCGCGACGGCCTGGCGCAGGAGGCGGTTCATGACCTCGAGCGAGGCGCGGGCGTCGCGCTCGATCTCGGTGCGGGCGGTGGACAAGAGGAAGAAGTCCTGGGTCTTGGTCAGGAGCGTCGGACCGACCGAGGCCAAGATGCCGAGGATCGCGACCGTGACCGCGAGCTCGGCGAGGGTATAGCCGCGCGCGCTCGTCCTCATGGCACCGCCAGGTTCTGCGTCTTCGTCGAGTTCACCGGGACGAAGACGTTGGTGTACGTCTTCGTCGTCGTGCTCACCGTCCCCGCCGAGGAGTTGACCACGGGGACGTAGATGCTGACGTAGTAGGTGTTGGCGCCGCGC
>DATLOS010000107.1:0-3760 GCA_035536155.1 Elusimicrobiota bacterium | reverse complement strand
CATGGGGAACTTGGGGGCGCCGCCGAAGCCGCCCTGCTTGTCGTCGTACGCCGCCGCCAGCGCGTCGGCGGCCTTGTCGAGCCAGGCCGGGTCGGGCTTGGCCTCGCGGCCGGCGACCGGCACGCTCGCGCGCAAGGCGTCCGCGACCTTCTCCGCGTCCCTCGACATGTCGGCCCCGCGCTCGGCCCACATCTTGCCGATGCGCTCCATGAGGGGCGCGAAGCCAGGCTGACCCCAGCGCGACTCGGGCGGGAAGTACGTCCCGCCGAAGAACGGCTTTCCCTCCGGCGTCATCCAGATCGAGAGCGGCCAGCCGCCGCCCCAGCCCACGCCGGTCGCCGCGGTCATATAGATCTTGTCGACGTCGGGCCGCTCCTCCCGGTCGACCTTCACCGAGACGAAGTAGCGGTTCATGATCTCCGCGGTCTTGGGATCGGCGAAAGATTCCCGCTCCATCACGTGGCACCAGTGGCAGGTGGCGTAGCCGATGGAGAGGAAGACCGGCTTGTTCTCCTTGCGCGCCTTGGCGAACGCCTCGTCGCCCCAGGGAAACCAGTCCACGGGGTTCCCGGCGTGCTGGGAAAGGTACGGGTTCTTCTCCTGCGCGAGTCTATTCATGGCCGGATGTTCCGCGCCCGCGGCGCAGGAAAGGAGGAGCAGGAACTGCAGGGCCCTCACAGCTTGCCGTGCTTGCCCTTGAGCGCCTCCTCGATGACTTCCTTGATGGACGCGTAGTCCGCGCCGCCGGAGATGGGGTGGCCGTTGACGAAGAAGGAAGGCGTGCTGTTGACGCCCAGCGCCTCGGCCTCGGCCTGGTCTTTCTTCACCGCGGGCATGGTCTTCTTGCCGTCGTAGCAGGCCATGAACGGCTTCTCCTTGAGGCCGGCCTGGCCGACGAGGCCCTTGAGCTTCTCCTCGAAGTTCGAGACGGTGATCTCGCGCTGCGCGGCAAACAGCGCGTCGTGCAGCGACCAGAACTTGTCCTGACCCTGCTGGCGCGCGCACTCCGCGGCGATCGCGGCCGGCTCCGCCCAGGGGTGGATCGTGGTCAAGGGGAAGGCCTTGTAGACCCAGCGCACGTTGTCCGGGTACTCCTTCATGATCTTGTCCTGCATGAGCCGGAAGCCCATCTGGCAGTAGGGGCACTGGAAGTCGGTGTACTGCACGACGGCAACCGAGGCCTTGGCGTTGCCCCGGACCGGCGCGGCCTTCAAGTCCATCTTCGCCAGCCGCTCCTGGTCCGCGTTCGTGCCCAGGTCGCGGAAGCTGGAGGACCCGAGGAGGTAGTGCTTGCCGTCCTTGGAGAGATAGACCTGCTCGGTCTGGTGCATCTTGCCGTGGCTGATCGTCATCTCGGCCACGTCGAAACCGGGGATCTCCGAGGCCTTGAAGTCGCCGAGGGAGAGCTCCACCACGTCGGGGATGCTGTAGGACTCCCGGACGTGCGCGAGCAGGGCGGCCTTGTCGGGGGCGGCGGCGGAGGCGACCGTGGCGGCGAGGAGCGCGGCGAGCGTGAGGGAGAGGGTTCTCATGGCTCCACTATAGAAAACGCCCGTCGGAGGGAGCAAGGCTTGCGGAGGCCCGAATTAGCTATAATGTCGGTCTGCCGTAAAGACCTTACGCGCTCGTAGCTCAAAGGATAGAGTACCAGCCTGCGGAGCTGGTGATCCAGGTTCGATTCCTGGCGAGCGCATGTCCTGGCGCACCCGCTGCCCATGAGATATCTTTCCTTCCTCGCCCTGGCGATCGCCTCCTCCGGCTGCATGAGCCTGGTCCAAAATGCGGCGTGCTCCCAGAGCCAGGGAATTTCCTATACCGACGAGTCGGGGGCGGCGCGCTGCATCCTCCCGGGGGAGACGGCCCAGGTCACCAACTACAACAAACCTCGAAAGGCGGTCCAACCGCCCGGGCCTCCATCGGGCCCCGTCACCACCTGTCAGACGATCGGCGCCGGCGAGGAGCGCTGCTTTACCAAGTAATTTTTTCAGTATCCTGACGTGATGATCGGCGAAGCCCGCGCGGCGCGTCGCCCGGGACGGGCGGTCCTCCAGGCCGCCGCGGGCAATTTCCTCGAGATGTACGACTTCATGGCCTTCGGCTTCTACGCCCCGGCCATCGGCCGCGCCTTCTTCCCCGCCGCGGACCGCTTCGCCTCGCTGATGCTGGCGCTGCTGACCTTCGGCACGGGGTTTCTCATGCGCCCGCTCGGCGCCGTGGTCCTGGGCGCCTACATCGACCGCAGCGGCCGCCGCGCCGGCTTGATCCTCACCCTGGGCCTCATGGCGGCGGGGACGGCGCTCATCGCGCTCACGCCCGGCTACGCCTCCATCGGCGCGCTGGCGCCGGTCCTGGTCGTGGCCGGCCGGCTCCTGCAGGGCTTCTCCGCCGGCGCCGAGCTGGGCGGCGTCTCCGTGTACCTCTCCGAGCTGGCCCCGCCCGGGCGCAAAGGCCTCTACGTCAGCGCGCAGTCGGCGAGCCAGCAGCTCGCGGTCGTCTTCGCCGCGCTCCAGGGCGCCGCGCTCCACCGGCTGCTGTCGCCCCGTCAGCTGGACGCCTGGGGCTGGCGGATCCCTTTCGTCGTCGGCTGCCTCGCCGTCCCGCTCCTTCTCGCCCTGCGCCGCTCGCTGCCGGAGACCGCGCGCCATCACCCCGAGCGAGGCGGAGCGCTCGACGCCCTGCGCTCCCTGGCGAAGGACTGGCGCCGCGTGGCCTGCGGCTCGGCCATGGTGGTGCTGACCACCGTCTCCTTCTACATGATCACCGCCTATACCCCGGCCTACGGCGTCGAGGCTCTCGGCTTGGGCGAGGGCGCGGCGATGGCCGCCGCGGTGACGGTGGGGCTATCCAACCTCCTATGGCTGCCGGTCATGGGCGCGCTCTCCGACAGGGTGGGCCGTCGCGGGCCGCTTCTCGCCTTCTCCCTGCTCGCCGCGGCGTTCGCCTACCCCGCGCTGCGCTGGCTCGCGGCCGCCCCGTCCCTCCCGCGCTTGTTGGCGGTCCAGCTCGGCCTCTCCCTCGCCTACGCGGGCTACAACGGCGCCATGGTCGTCGCGTTGGTCGAGCTCCTGCCCGCCCGGACGCGCACCAGCGGCTTCTCCCTGGCGTACAGCGCCGCCACGGCGCTCTTCGGAGGCTTCACCCCCGCCCTTTGCGCCGGGCTGATCCACGCGACCGGCGACCGCGCGGCGCCCGGGGCCTGGCTGACCGCGGCGGCGCTCTGCAGCGCCGGGGCGGCGCTGGCCTGGGAACGATTATGTCCTCGAAGCGCCCTCCTCCCATCGGCGAGGGCGGACGTCCAGGAGCCGGCGCGGCGATGAGCGCCTCCGACGCGGCCGTAGATCCCGCCCCGCTCTGGAACGGAGAGAGCGCGCGCCGTCCCGAGCTCCCCGCCTTCGGAGGCCGCTTGCTCCTGGAGCGCGAGCCCTCGTGGCGCTTCTCCGAGGGCGCGGACGGCTGGCTGCTCGTGGAGGGCCCGCGCCTATCCATCGCCCTGCACCCCGCCCTCCTCGCCCCCGCCTTGAACGAGGAGGAGTTGCGCAAGAACTCCTCGGACTACCTCGCCCGCCAGGAGCAGAGCCTCCTCGGCGACGGCCGCTGCCGGGCCGGGGAGCCCGGCGCCGAGGCCGCCGGCGCCTGGCGCTTCCTTTATAGGGAGTACCCCTGCCAAGCGCCGGATGGCTCGGCCCGGACCGTTCTCTCGGGCGTCCTCTCCGACGCCCGTCTGTCCGCCTACGCCGTCACCGCGCAGTATGCGGACCCC
>DATLOS010000106.1:0-2353 GCA_035536155.1 Elusimicrobiota bacterium | reverse complement strand
AGACGCGCTCCTGCGGCATCGCCGCGGAGCGCCACGTCGCCGTGCCGCCCGAGGTCTGGCGCGCGCTGGCCGAGCGCGCCGTCGGGCGGGCGCCGCACGTGCCGCAGCTCGTGAGCCGCCCGCTCCTCGCCTGGGCCGACGTCGTGCTGACCATGACGGCGCAGCAGCGCGAGGTCCTGCTGGACTCCTACGCCGAGCACCACCGCAAGATTTTCCTGCTGCGCGAGCGCGCGGGCCTGGAGGGCGACGTCGCGGACCCGATCGGAAAGGAGTGGCCCGACTACCGGGCCTGCGCGCGCTCCATCGCCGAGGCGCTGGAGCGCATCCTCAGTCCCGGGTGACGCGCAGCCGCGCCCGGGCACGGCCCCGGCGCTGGGCGAGCTCCACCAGCCGGTCCACCAGGCGCGGGAACGGGACGCCCGCGCGCTCCCAGAGCTTCGGGTACATCGAGATGGAGGTGAAGCCCGGGAGGGTGTTGACCTCGTTGAACCAGAGCTTGCCCGTCCGCCGGTCCAGGAGGAAATCCACCCTCGCCAAGCCGTAGCCGCAAAGCGCCCGGAACGCGCGCACGGACAGCTCGCGCACCCGGCGGGCCTGGGCCGCGGGAAGCTCCGCGGGGATGAGGAGCTTGGCCCCGTCGGGGTCGAGATACTTCGCCTCGTAGGAGTAGAACTCGGCGTTGGGACGGATCTCGCCCACCACGGAGGCGCGGGCGTCGTCGGGGCCGCCCAGGACGGCGCACTCGATCTCGCGGGCGGGGACTCCTTGCTCCACCACCACCGTGGTGTCGAAGCGGAAGGCCCGCCGCACGGCGCCGGCCAAGTCCGCGGCCTTCTTGACCTTATATACGCCGACGGAGGAGCCGAGGCGCGCCGGCTTGACGAACACCGGGAGCCTCAAGCGGCGGGCCTGGGCCAGGCTCCAGCGCCCTTCCAAGACCGCGTAGGGGAGCACCGGAAGGCCCGCCTCCTCGGCCAGGCGCTTGCTCACCACCTTGTCCATCCCGACCGCCGAGCCCAGCACGCCGGCGCCGACGTACGGGACCCCGGCCAGCTCCAGGAGGCCCTGAACGGTCCCGTCCTCGCCCAACGGCCCGTGCAGCACGGGGAACGCCGCGTCCACGCGGATCCGGGCGCCGCCCGCCCGCAGGGCCGGCCGCGGCCCCAGCTCGAGCGCGGCGGGCGTCCTGTCGAACCGATATTTCGCGGGGGAGGCATGGCGGGCGAACGCCATGGGGCGGCGCTGGAGGAACCAGCGCCCATCGGGCGCGATCCAGACCAGGACGGGCTTGCGGCGCGGCCCGAGGTTGCGCAGGATGGCGGCGGCGGAGACGCAGGACACCTCGCGCTCGGCGGAGCGCCCGCCGCAGAGCACGAGCAGGTTCAAAACGCTCCCCGCGCCTGGTACCAGAGCTGGCCGGCCAGGTTCTTGTGGGTGCAATTGACGAAAACGATCACCTGCATGTCGTTGTGGGCGTAGCCCCAGCCGCCCGAGTCCTGGATGGCCGCGCCGTTGATCTGCCCGTCGACGATCACCGTGGCCGGGTAGGACTTCACGCGGGCGGAGTCCCTGTGGCCGCGCAGGCCCGCCGCCTCCGGGATCTCGGCCAGGTACTTGGGGATGAGCTCGTCGAGGGTCTTGGGGATGCGCCCCTCGGCCTGGACGAACTCGTTGACCCCGTGCTCCAGGGCCGCGAGGCGGGCGAGGTTCGAGGTCTCGATCGCGCCCCGCTCCGAGCGCCCGACCTCCTCGGAGATGTCGCTGGGCCGGCGCTGGTCGGCCGAATCCATCGTGAGGCATCCGCAAAGCATGGCCGCCAGGGCCGCGATCGTAGCGCCGCGCATCATAAGACCTCCTCTATAGTCCCGCCGCCGAGAACCTCGTCGCCGTCGTAAAGAACCGCCGACTGCCCGGGCGCCACGGCGCGCAGGGGCTCCGCCAGCTCCACCCGGACGCGGTCCGCGCCGGCCGGCGACCAGCGCGCGGGCGCGATCTTGCCGCGGTGGCGCACCCGGACGCCGCAGGCCTCGCGGCCGCGGGGCTCGCTCGTCCAGCTGAAGCGTCCCGCCGTGAAGGCCGAGCTCCAGGCCTCGCCCGACTCCCCGACAAGAAGGGCGTTGGCGGCGGCGTCCATCCCGGTCACGTAGAGCGGCTTGGCCGAGGCGACGCCCAAGCCCTTGCGCTGGCCGATGGTGTAGTTGAAGAGGCCCGCGTGCCGGCCGACGACGCGGCCGGAGGAGTCGCGGATGTCCCCCGGAACGGCCGCCTGGGGCGCGCGGTCCCTCACGAAGGCGCGGTAGTCGCCTCCGGGCACGAAGCAGATCTCCTGGCTCTCCTCCTTGTCCGCCGTCGC
>DATLOS010000105.1:0-4441 GCA_035536155.1 Elusimicrobiota bacterium | reverse complement strand
CTCTCGCTCAGCCAGGACGGCCAAAGGCAAGACGCGTTCGAGAGAGCTAGTGTTAGCGAACGCGGAATTTAGCGGCCCTGCGCTTGCGACACGTCCGCTCGAAGCTTGTTGATGAGCTCGACGATGAAGGGATCCGCCTCGACCTGCCTGCGAACCTTCTCATGAGCATGCATCACCGTCGAGTGGTCCCGCCCGCCGAAAGCCGCGCCGATCTTCTCGAGCGACGCCTCGGTCATCTGCCGGCATAGATACATCGCCACCTGACGCGGCGTAACGAAGGGGGCGGCCCGCTTCGGGCCCTTCAAATCGCCGACCTCGACGTTGTACTTGCCGGCGACGACGCGCAGCACCGTCTCGATCTCGACTACGGGCTCCTCGGGAGGAAGCGCGCTCTTGAGGGCCTCCCTGACGCCGTCGATCGAAAGCTCCGCCGCGCGAGCGGCGAAGCACGCCTTCAACGTCAGCAGCGCTCCCTCCAGATGGCGCACGTTGCCCTTGATGAGGTCGGCCAGGAAACGCACGACGTCCTCCGGCATGGCCATCTCCAGCTCGAGCGCCTTGCGCCGCAGTATCTCGGCGCGCATGTCGGGCCCCGGAGCCGTCAGGTAGGCGACGACGCCGCCGCGCATGCGCGAGAGCATGCGCTCGTCCCACGCCGCGAGCTCGTTGGGCGAGCAATCCGACGCGAAGACGACCTGCTTCTTCGCGTGGAAGAGATCGTTGAAGGTGTGGAAGAACTCCTCCTGGCTGCGGTCCTTCCCGGTCAGGAACTGCACGTCGTCGAGGAGGAGGCAGTCGAGGCTCCGGTACTTCTCGCGGAACTCCTCGGGGCGGTACTGGCGGACCGCGACGATGTACTCGTTGACGAACTGCTCCGCCGTGACGTAGAGGACGCGGAAGTTCGGATGGGCCGCGCGCAGGGCGTTGCCGGCGGCCTGCAGAAGATGGGTTTTGCCGAGCCCCGCCGCGCCATGGACGAACGTGGGGTTGAAGCGAATGCCCGGCGCCTTGGCGATCGACTCGAGCGTGGCGCGGGCCACGCGGTTCGAATCCCCGACGACGAAGCTCTCGAAGGTGAAACGCGGGTTGAGGCCGGCGAATGCAGGCTTCGGAGGCTCCGCCGGACGCGTCGGAGCGGGGGAGGGGACTCGGACGTCGCAGGAGACCTCGTAATCGATCTCGAGCGGCCGCGCGGCCTCTTGGCTCAGGGCCGCCGCCAGGCGCGCATGGAAGTTCTTGCGCACGGCCGAGGCGAAGAAGCTGTTGGGGGCCTTGATCCGCAGGCTGCTCCCGTCCAGGCCGGCGATCTGGAGGGGCTGGAGCCAGAGCTCGACTTGATCGTCTCCCGCCTCCTGGCGCATGCGGGAGAGCGTTTTGGACCAAAGCTGGTCCACGTCCAGAGCGGTGCTCATGGTGGCCTCGGCTGCCTAAAATCGTCTGCGGATACGAACGCGGCGAAATCGGGTGGGCGACATTATATGCCGCGCGTCATGCGGGAGTCAAACTTCGACGATGGAACTAATTGGCCGGTCGAACGTACTTGTTGGCATGCGATTGCCCGATGCTCAGCAGCTTGACCGCTGGCCTCCCCATGGTATACTCATTGTAGATACACCGGAGGCCGCGATGAACGCCACCGTCCAAAAATGGGGCAATAGCCTCGCGCTCAGGATTCCTCGCTCCCTAGCCAAAGACGCGCATCTCCATCAAGGGACGATGGTCGAGCTCGCCGTCGTGGAGGGGGGAGTCCTCCTCAAGCCCAAGAAGCGGCGTAAAGTCGGCTTGGCGCAGATGCTCAAAGGCATCACCGCGAAGAATCTCCACGAGGAGACCAAGTGGGGCGCTCCCGTCGGAAAGGAGCTCTGGTGAGCTATTGCCCGAAACGCGGGGACGTCCTATGGCTCTCCTTCGCGCCTCAAGCCGGCCGCGAGCAGGGAGGACACCGGCCCGCCTTGGTCCTTTCTCCGGAAGGCTACAACCGCAAGACCGGCCTGGCTCTCCTGTGTCCGATCACGAGCCAGATCAAAGGCTATCCCTTCGAGGTCGCCATTGCCGCCGGGCTCCCGGTAGCCGGCGTCGTTCTCGCCGACCAGATAAAGAGCCTCGACTGGCGCTCGCGCCGCGCGAAGTTCTGCTGCCGCCTCCCCGAGGCCGCCCTGGTCGAGGTCTTGGAAAAGCTCGGCGCGCTGATCTCGCTCTAGCAAGCCGCGCGCCCCGTCAAGAAATGCTAATCTAGCGTCGATATCCGTTTCCGGCCCCGCTAGATTCGGCCCAAAAAGGGCGAGAACGCACCCATCCTGGACGTCCGCCACGCGCCCAACGGATGGAAAGTAGGGACCCGCATCCCCGCAGGTATCCAGACTCAGCGGAGCCGCATGAAGAAGCCACTCGACGCGCCCCCGCTCGAGAAGGTGCGCGCCCTCGTCAAGCGCTACCTCGAGCGCTTCGAGACGATCGGCTGGAACCGCTTCACGAGCTTCAAGTGGAGCGCGATCGAGAGCGAGAGCCTCACCGAGGCGCAGCTCGACGCGCTCAAGACGGCGATGCTGGTCGAGGACCACATCCCGGACTACAGCCGCAGCTACCAGGAGATGCTGGCGATCCAGGACGGCCTGCCGCCCGGCGAGCTGGCCTTCCGGCGCGAGATGCTCCACTTCGTCTTCCGCTGGGTCGGCGACGAGGACCGGCACGCGCACACGCTGGAGAACTACCTCCGCGCCTGCGGCCGGGTCGACGCGGACGCGCTCTCCCTCGAGATGCTGGCGACTCTGAGCAAGCCCTATACCCGTCCCCATCCCGGACCGATGCAGATGGCGGTGCACACGGTCATCCAGGAGAAGGCCACCCAGGTCTTCTACGCCTGCCTGCGCGACGCCGTCGAGGAGCCGGTGCTCAAGGAGATCCTGGCCCTGCTCAGCCAGGACGAGGCGCGCCACTGCGGCTTCTTCGTCGACCTGCTCAAGCTCTACCTCGAGACGCCCGGCGGCGCGGACTACCGCGAGATCAAGGAGGCGGTGGTCGAGTTCAAGATGCCGCTCCACGGGATCATCGACAACTACAAGCGCCGTTCGATCGCGATGATGCGCGCCGCGCCGGGCTACAACTACCGGGAGGCCTTCAGCCTGATCCAGCTGGCGCTCGGCCGCTACGCCGACGCGCGCGTCGAATCGCGCAGCCATACCCTCGAGGACCTGCTCGCGACGCTCACCGCCATCGACAAGGGCGGCCGGCCGCCCGCCCGGATTTATGGTACTATGGCTGGGTAAGCTTGGCACTAGCGACTCTCCCGCCTGTAGAATTCCTTCCCTTCCTCGCGTTGGACCGCCGGTCTCAAAATAAAACCTTACAGTTCGCACCCAGAGACTAAAATGAAAGGTACCGTTAAGTGGTTCAACCCGGACAAGGGCTTCGGCTTCATCACCCCCGAGGACGGCAGCAAGGATCTCTTCGTCCACCACTCCTCGATCATGATCGAGGGCTTCAAGACGCTGGCCGAGAACCAGCCCGTCGAGTTCACCGTCGAGCAGGCCGAGAAGGGCCCGCGCGCGGCGAACGTCCGCCCGCTCTAAGAATAAGGAGCGCGACGGCCAAGAGCCCCTCCCGAACGGGAGGGGCTCTTTTATTTTGCTATCCTGTGACGTCGAACGGCCGAGGGCTTCACAACCGGCCGCTCTCCCGATCACGGACAACCCTCTGTTCGTTTTCCAAAACGAACCCCATGGGAGTCCGTCCGCCGCCCGCCACGCGCGCGAAAGCGAGCCATCCTTGGCTCGTCGACGCAGGCCCGTCCGACGAGGCCCCGTCCGAGGAGCCGGCCGCCGAGGTCCGCAGCGAGCCCCACGAGGGCTACTCCGAGACCTGGGACGACGGCGACACCCACCGCGACTCCCTGCGGGTCTATCTCTCCTCCATGGGGCGCGTGCCGCTCCTCGACCGCAACGAGGAGCTGCGCCTCACGCGCAACGTCTGCGAGCGCCGCATCGAGCTGCGCCGGATCGTCCTGGGGTCTCCCTCCGCGCGGCGGGAGATCGGGCAGTGGCTCGAGCTGGTGGACTCCGGAGAGATGACGCTCAAGGAGCTGGCCCCGCGGGGGCGGCGCTCGGACCAGGAGCTCGAGGCCTTGCGCCGCCGCCTGGCCCGCGCCGCGAGCTCCGGCGAGGCGCCCCGCCGAGGCCCCGCCATGGACCCCGCCGAACTCCCGCTCAACGAGGAGAAGGTCCGGAGGCTCTCGAACAAGATCCAGCGCACCGCCGAGCTCCTGCGCGGCGCCCGCGGCGACCGCCTGGCCGCCCTGGCGCGCTCCATCCGCCCCGTCGCCGTCGCCGACTTCCTCGATCTCGCCCGGCGCGCCGCGGACCTCGAGGGCCTCATCCTCGCGGACACGATGCGCCTGGTCAAGGCCAACCTGCGCCTGGTCGTCTCCATCGCCAAGAAGCGCATG
>DATLOS010000104.1:0-2705 GCA_035536155.1 Elusimicrobiota bacterium | reverse complement strand
GCCGCGGCCGCCGCCGCGGCCCGGGCCTGCGCCAGCGCCTCGATCTTGGGGCCGTAGGTGGGCATGTCCACCGCGGGCTTCTTGCCCTGCGCGGCGTCCGAGAGGCCCTGAGAGACATAGGGCACGTCGGAGGCGGCGAGGCCCAGCGTCGCGATCTTCTGGCCGAGTACGACGCCCAGGGCGTAGAGGGTCTTCTGGTCGTCGGTCTGCGGCGCCTGGGCGAAAAGAGGCGCGGCGACGAGCGCGGAGGCGAGGCAGAGGGCGATGGTCTTCATGGGGGCTCTCCTTAAATAAGCGACGGGCCGAGCATATCAAATTTGTACAATGTGCTTCCGTTCCTGCCCGGCGGACCCCCATGATCACGTTGCGCGGCGTGCAAAAGGCCTACGGCGGCCAGAGCCTCTTCGACGGCGCCTCCCTGCAGATCAACCAGGACGACCGCTACGCCTTGGTCGGCCCCAACGGCGCGGGAAAGTCCACGCTCTTCAAGATGCTTCTGGGCGAGGTCGAGCCGGACGGCGGCGAGCTCCAGATCCGACGCGGCACCGCGGTGGGCTACCTCCCGCAGGAGAACCCGCCGCTTTCCGAGCTCTCGGTGCTCGACGAGGCCTTGGCGCACCACGACGATCCCGACGGCCGCCAGACCGCCAAGGCGAAGGCGATCCTGATGGGCTTGGGCTTCCGGGTCGCGGACTTCGAGAAGCCGGTGAAGGCGCTGAGCGGCGGCTGGGCCATGCGCGTGGCCATGGCGCGGCTTCTTTTGCAGGAGCCCGACCTGCTCCTCCTCGACGAGCCGACGAACCACTTGGACCTCGAGTCCCTCCTCTGGTTCCAGGAGTACCTGCAGGGCTACCCCGGGGCGATCTTCGTCATCTCCCACGACCGCGCCTTCATCAACGCCATCTGCGGCGCCATCGTCAGCGTGCAGAACCACGACCTCAAGGTCTACCGCGGCGACTACGAGGCGTACCTGCGCGAGCGCGAGGCGGAAAAGCAGCGCCTGATCTCGGCGTGGACCCAGCAGCAGGCCGAGATCCGGGACATGGAGGATTTCATCTACCGCAACCGGGCCCGGGCGTCCACGGCCGGCCGCGCGCAGAGCATGATCAAGCGCCTGGACAAGCTCGAGAGGATCGAGCTCCCGCCGGACGCGAAGGAGATCAAGATCCGCTTCCCCCAGCCCCAGCGCACCGGCGTGAAGGTGCTGAGCCTCAAGAAGGTCTCCAAGGCCTACGGGCCGGTGAAGGTCTACGAGAACCTCGACTTCGACCTGGAGCGGGGCTGGAAGATGGCCTTCGTGGGCAAGAACGGGGCCGGCAAGTCGACCTTGCTCAAGATGCTGGCCGGGGTGATCGAGGCCGACGCGGGCGAGCGCGTGCTCGGCATCAACGTGAAGGTCGGCTACTTCTCCCAGCACCGCGCCGGGCAGCTGGACATGGACAGCACCGTCTTGAAGGAAGCCTTGAACAACGACCGCATGAACGCGGAGATGATGGTGCGCACCGTGCTCGGCACGTTCCTCTTCCCCGGCGACTCGGTCTACAAGAAGATCGGGGTGCTCAGCGGCGGCGAGAAGAGCCGCGTGGCCCTGGTCAAGCTCCTCCTCGATCCGCCCAACGTCCTCCTTTTGGACGAGCCCACCACGCACCTCGACATGGCGAGCGTGGAGGCCCTGATAGGGGCGCTCAAGGAGTTCGAGGGCACGATCTGCACCATCAGCCACGACGTCCACTTCCTGAACTCGCTGGCCGATCACGTGGTCCACGTCGAGGACGGCAAGGTCACGGTCTACCCCGGCAACTACGAGTACTTCCAGCGCCGCCAGGCTCAAAAGCTAGCCGAAGCCGGCCCGGCCGCCGCCAAGGCCGCCGCGCCCGCGCCGGTCGTCGAGGCGCCGGTGAAGCGCGACAACTCGAAGCGCATCGAGAAGCTCAAGAAGGAGGCGGCGGCCTCCGCCGTCCGCCTGGAGGAGCTCGCGGGGCAGCTCTCCGACCCCGCGCTTTACGAGGATTACGCCAAGGTGCAAGCGATCGGCGACGAGATGCACCAGGTGCAGGAGCGCATGGCCGAGCTCGAAGCCGAGGTCGAGCGTCTCGCCGCCTAGGGAGCCCACATGAAAGCCACCATGCTGCTGGCCGATTTCGCGCAGGTCCTCGAGGGCAAGCTCTACATCATGGGCGGCGGCTGGTCGGTCACCGGCCCGCAGCCGGTGCCGTCGGCCATCGCCGTGAAGATCGAGGTCCCCTGGAACGCGACCAACCAGAAGCACAGCCTCAAGCTGGAGCTCCTGGACTCCGACTACCGGCCGGTGAGCCTGCCCTCCGACACGGGGAACCGCCCGGTCGTGGTCAGCTCCGACTTCGAGGTGGGCCGCCCCGTCGGCCTGCCGCCGGGCGTGCCCATCGACCTCCCTTTCGCCGTGAACCTCGGCCCGTTGCCCCTGCCCCCGGGCGGGCGCTTCGTCTGGCGCCTCACCATCGACGGCAAGAGCGAGGACGACTGGCAGGCGGCGTTCTCGACCCGCGCCGCCGCGGCGCGCTAATCCCGGCCCAGGACCTTCAGGGCGTCCTCGGGCTTGCCGTAAAGAGCCCGGAAGCGCGGGTCGCCGAGGGGCATCGCCAGCAGCTTCTCCCCGTCGAGGCCGCGCAGGAAGCGCAGCATCCCCTCCTCTCCGCCGCGCTTGTAGACCTTGTGCCAGAAGTGGA
>DATLOS010000103.1:0-5929 GCA_035536155.1 Elusimicrobiota bacterium | reverse complement strand
GCGAGGCGAGGAGGCAGGCCGCGCCGAGCCAGGGCAGGCTGGACGCCAGGCCCATCGCCACGAAGCCGGTCCCCAGGCACAGATAGCCCGCGAAGACGATCCGCTCGTGGCGCGAGCGCCGCATGTTGCCGACGAAGAGCGCGCCCAGGACGTTGCCCGCGCCGTAGCAGGCGACCATGGAGCCGAAGGCCCGGACGTTGCCGGGGGCCAGCGCGGCGACCCGCAGGGCCAGGGCCAGCCCGTAGGCGAGGTTCCACACCGCGGCGACGAAGACGCGGGCCGCGACGACGCGGGGCATGCCGGGGCTCGCCCCGATGGAGCGCCAGGCGGCGGCCAAGCCCTCCCGCAGGCCCGGCCGCGGCCGGGGCCCGGAGGGGCGGGCGGGGGGAAGGCTCGCGATCGACCAGGCGGACACCGCGAAGCTCGCCGCGTCCAGGGTGAAGAAGTGGATGGTCGGCACGAGCCGGGCCAGCAGGGCCATGATGGCGGGGCCGACGGCGCGGGCGAGGCGGGAGGTGGTGCCCATGAGCCCGTTGGCCGCCTGCAGGCTCTCCGGGTCGGGCGAGACGTCGGGAAGGCAGGCTTGGAGGGCGGGATCGAAGAAGGCGCCGAGACCGGAGACGAGGAGAGCCGTGGCGAGGAGCACGGCGAGGGAGAGGCCGCCCCAGAGCTGGGCTGCGACCGGCACCAGCACGATGAGGGCGCGCGCGGCGTCGACCCGGATCATGGTCGCGCGCTGGTCCCAGGCGTCGGCCCAGTGCCCCGCGAGGAGGCTGGTGGCCAGCAGCGCCGCGTGCTGGGCGGCGGCGAGATAGCCCGCGCGCTCGCCGATGAGGTGGACGGCCAGCCAGATCAGGGCGACGCGGTAGATCTCGTCGCCGATGGCCGAAAGCGCCTGGCCGCCCCAGAGGAGGGCGATGGAGCGATGCCGCAGCGCCCGGAGCATGCGCATGTCGGGAGTACCCGGCGAGATTATATAATCGCGCCGGTGAGGACGCGAAAGGAGACCGACAGCATGGGCGCCGTCCAGGTGCCCGCGGACAAGTATTGGGGCGCGCAGACCCAGCGCTCGCTCGAGCACTTCGACATCGGCGACGAGCGCATGCCCGCCGAGCTCACCCGCGCCTTCGGCGTCTTGAAGAAGGCCTGCGCCTTGGTCAACAAGGACCTGGGCAAGCTCTCGCCCCGCCTGTGCGCCCTCATCGTTCGCGCGGCCGACGAGGTGGCCGAAGGCCGGCTGGAGGCGCACTTTCCGCTCAAGGTCTGGCAGACCGGCTCCGGCACCCAGACCAACATGAACGTCAACGAGGTGGTCGCCAACCGCGCCAGCCAGCTGGCCGGGGGGGTCCTCGGCTCGAAGAAGCCCGTCCACCCCAACGACCACGTGAACATGTCGCAGTCCTCGAACGATACCTTTCCCACGGCCATGTCCATCGCCGCGGCCGTGGCGCTGGAGCGCTCCGTCCTGCCGGCGGTCGCGGGCCTGGCGGCGGCGCTCAAGGCCAAGCAAGCCGAGTTCCGGGACGTCGTGAAGATCGGCCGCACCCACCTCATGGACGCGGTCCCGCTGACCGTGGGCCAGGAGTTCTCGGGCTGGGTCGCCCTGCTCGAGCGCGACGCGGCCCGCCTGCGCCAGGTCCTGCCGGGCCTGCGCGAGCTGGCGCTGGGCGGCACCGCGGTGGGGACCGGGCTCAACACCCACCCGCGCTTCGCCCGCCTCGCCGCGCGAAAGCTCGCGGCGCTGACCGGCATCCCCTTCCGCTCGCACCCCAACAAGTTCGCCGCGCTATCGGCCCACGACGAGCTGGTCTTCGCCAGCGGCGCGCTCAAGACCTTGGCGGCGTCGCTCATGAAGATCGCCAACGACGTGCGTTGGCTGGCCAGCGGTCCGCGCTGCGGCATCGGCGAGATCAGCATCCCCGAAAACGAGCCGGGCAGCTCGATCATGCCGGGCAAGGTCAACCCCACCCAGAGCGAGGCCATGACCATGCTCTGCGTGCAGGTGATGGGCAACGACGCGGCCGTCGGCTTCGCGGGCTCGCAGGGGAACTTCGAGCTCAACGTCTTCAAGCCGGTGATCATCCGGAATTTCCTCCACTCCTGCCGGCTGCTGGCAGACGGCTGCCGCTCCTTCGAGCGCCACTGCGCCAGGGGCATCGAGCTCGACCGGGAGCGGATCGCGGCGTACGTGCGCGACTCCCTGATGCTGGTGACCGCCCTATCGTCCCGGCTGGGCTCCGACCAGGCCGCGGCGATCGCCCACCTCGCCCACAAGGAGGGCCTGAGCCTCAAGGAGGCCTGCCTGAAGCTGGGACGGCTCTCCTCCGAGGACTTCGACCGCGCGGTCGACCCCCGGAAGATGGTCCGGCCCTAGCGGGGGCGGGCCAGGAGCACCAGCTCCTCGCCTCGCCCGGCGCGGGCCTGCAGCCAGCGCAGGGGCGACGAGACCAGGCCAGCCGCGATCCGGGCGGCGTTGTAGGCGGTCCAGAGCGCGCCGCGCGGGGCCGCGGCCTTGCCGCCGGCCGCCGCCGCGCCCCGCAGCGTGCCGACCAAGGCGTTGGTCCAGCCGGTGAGGGGCTCGAAGGTGCGCTCCTCCAGGACCTCGAAGCCGGCCGCGTCGAGGAGCCGGCGGAGGTTCCTCGCGTTGAAGTAGTGGAGGTGGTAGGGCTGGTAGCCGGTCCACCCGGGAAGGCGCGCCTCCCAGGCGTCGATGTTGGGGACGGCCAGGTAGAGAAGGGCGGCCGGGGCCAGGACGCGCCGGGCCGCCCGGAGATAGTCGGCGGGGCGGCGGACGTGCTCCAGGACGTGGCAGAGGAAGAGGAGGTCGAAGGCGGAGGGCGCGTCCGCGGCGTAGTCCTCGAGAGTGCCGCAGCGGACCTCGAGCCCGTGGCGGCTCCGAGCCCGCTCGCACACCGGCGCGGAGAGGTCCACCCCGCGGACCGCGCAGCCCGCGTCGCGCAGGGCCAGGAGCAGGGCGCAGCCGCCCACGCCGACCTCGAGGGCGCGCGTTCCCGCGGGCAGGGGGGGCAGCTCCCGCAGGCGACGGCGGGCAGTCAGGCCGGCGTAAAAGCGCGTGAAGAAGTCCGTCCGCTCGGCGAAGGCCTCATCGAAATAGTCGCGCTGGAGCTGCTCCGGGTCGCGGCCCCGGAAAGCCAGGCGCACGTGCCCGCAGGCCGCGCAGGCTTCGAGGCCCGGGCCGCGCAGGGGCTTGAAGCCGTCCTCGCCGCAAATGGCGCAGACCTCGAGTCTCTCATTCATGAAAAGTCAAAATATTGTATTGAGAATTTAACATATCCTTGTTATAGTTAGCGCGACTCGACGAAAGGTCGATTTTTTCGCTTCCGCGAATGGAACTAGAGCTTAGCTTAAGCGATTATTGGAACATCGTCCGCAAGCGGAAGCTGGCCGTAGTCCTGGTTTTCGCGTGCGTGATGGCCTACTCGGTGCTGCGAACCGCGCGCGAGGTTCCGTTGTATCGCTCCCAGGCGATGCTCCGCTTCGCCCCGCCGGCCACGCAGATGTCCGAAATGAACGTGTTCGCGATGGGCCCCATGGTGCAGACCGAGCTCGATCTGCTGCTCTCCGAGGACATGGCCATGCGGGTCGCGAAGAAGCGGAATTGGGACGTGGACCGGGCGCGGCGCTCCTATAAGGCGGAGAAGATGGGCCAGTCCCCGCTCATCCTCATCCATGCCGTCGATCCGTCGCCGAAGGAGGCGGCGGACATCGCGAATCTCGTCATGGACACCTTCATCGAATGGGACATGGAGAGCCGGACGACGCAGAGCCGCAAGGCTCTCGAAGACGCGGAGGCGCGGCGCAAGAGCGTGGAAGACGAGCTGCACAAGCTGGAGGAGAAGCGCAAAAACTTTCTAGAGGAGCACGAGACGGCCAGCGTGGGCAGCACTTTGGCGATGAACCTGCTCGACCTCGAATCCAGGAGGCGCGAGCTGCTGCACCGCTACACGCCGGAGCACCCCGAGGTGGTCAAGCTCGACCAGCGCATCGCCGTGATCCGCCGGGGCGTGGCCCAGTTCCCGGCCGAGGCGCAGGAGCTGGAGGAGATCACCCGCGATCTCAAGGTCCAGGAGGAGGCCTACGTCGCCTTGTCCAAGCAGATCGAGACCACCAAGGTCGCGGTAAACTCGACGCTGTCCTTCTTCAACGTCATCTCCCGGGCGGCCCCGCCGTCGTCTCCGTACAGCCCCAACAAGCGGCTGAACTACATGATCGGCTTCTTCGCGGCGTTCGCGCTGGGGATTTTCGCCGCCTTCGTCCTGGAGGATCTGGACATCTCCATCACCACGATCGAGGACATCGAGAAAATCCTCCGCTCCCCGGTTTTGGGCATCATCCCGCACCTGGGCTCGGAGAGCCGCTGGCAGGACTTCCGGACGCGATTCCTGAGCAAGCGGCGCCACCCGGAGCATGTGTTCCGCTCCCTGCTGATATTCCGCAAGGAGCCCAAGTCGCCGCAGATCGAGGCTTACCACAACCTCCGGGTGAACATCCAATCGCAGCTGGGAAAGCCCAAGAGCATGGTCCTCACCTTCACGTCCTCGGGCGTGGCGGAGGGCAAGACGCTGACGGCGGCGAACTTCTGCATGGCCTCCGCCCACTCCGGGCTCAAGACCCTGCTCATCGGCGCCGACGTGCGCCGCCCCAGCCTGCACCGGATATTCGGCCTGCCCAAGCAGCCCGGCCTCATCGAGGCGCTCTCCGGCACGGCGAACTGGCGGGATACCATCCGCAACACCGTGGACATCCTCATCGGCGAGGAGGACGTGCACAAGCTCACGGCCTTCCCCGGCATCGACAACTTCAAGATCATGACCGGCTGGTCCAAGTCCACGGCCGAGGTGGTCAACCTCTTCTCGTCGGAGCGGCTGGCCGCGCTCATCGCCGAGCTGCGCCAAGCCTTCGACGTCGTCGTCTTCGACTGCCCGCCGGTCCTGCTCTTCGTGGACGCGATGCTCATCGGCGAGCACACCGACGGCGTGGTCCTGGTGTACAAGTCGGGCAAGATGGCGCGCCGCGCGCTCAAGCGCGCCAAGGACCAGGTGACGGTCTCGCATGGGAAGATCCTGGGCGTCGTCTTCAACGACGTGCACGCGACGGACATGGACCCGGGCTACGGGGCTTACTCGGACTACGGGCACTACGTCAACGCCAACCACTAGCCGCCGCCGGGTCAGTCGGCGCGGAACTGCCTGGCCCAGAGCTCCAAGGTCAGGAACTGCCACAGCTGCATGCCCCAGTCCCGCCGGCGCTCGCGGTGCTCGGCGATCATCCGGCGCACCGCCCCCGGCTCCAGCCAGCCGCGCGCCTTGAGGCTGCTCTCGGAGAGGAGATCGTCCGTCATCTCCTTGAGCTCGTGCTCCAGCCAATAGCCGACCGGCGCGCCGAAGCTGGCCTTGTTCTGGCGCAGGACCTCGGCGGGCAGGTCGTCGGCCAGGGCGCGCCTCAAGATGTGCTTGGTCTCGCCGCCGCGGATCTTCAGGGACGGGGGCACGTTCCAGGCCGCCCACTGGGCGAACTCCCGGTCCAGGAACGGGACGCGGATCTCGACCGAGGCGGCCATCCCCATCTTGTCGTTGTAGTTCAGGTTGAGGCTGGGCAAGAAAACCTTGGAGTCGACGTAGAGCATCTGGTTGACCCAGTCGGCGCCGGCCGCACGGGCGAAGGCCTCGCGGTGGGCGGCGGCGGGGTCGCCGGGCAAGCCGCCGGGGACCAGGCGGGCGAGGTCCGCGGCGTCCAGATAGACGCCGCTTTGGATGAACTGCTCCTGCGGCGCAAGCGAGGCCACCCGTCCCCACTTGCGCAGGAGGCGCGCCCGGTCCTTGAAGGCGCTGCCGCTCAGGACCGGGATTCTCCTTAATAAAGGGTCGAGCACGCCCTCCCGCAGCGGGGCCGGCAGGAGCCGGTAATA
>DATLOS010000102.1:0-2327 GCA_035536155.1 Elusimicrobiota bacterium | reverse complement strand
TCTCCTGGACCGCCTCGGCGGACTTGTCCTTCACGCCCGAGAGGATCAGCGCCTGGCGCATCGGGGTGCCCAAGGCGCGCGCCGACTCGAACTCGAGGCGCTCGGCCTTGAGGAGCTCGGCAGCCTTCTCCTCGAGCTGGCGCAGCGTCGGCAGCAGGAAGCGGGCCGGCAAGGACTCGGTGCCGATCTCGAGGATCGCGGTCTTGCCCGCGGACTTGCTCACCCTGCGAGCTCCTGAGCCTTGGCCGGAGCCCCTTCCTTCGCCTCCAGGTAGGCCGCGATCACGCGCTTGGCCAAGTTGCGGACCCGACCGATGTACTGCGCGCGCTCGGTGACCGAGATGGCGCCCCGGGCGTCGAGGAGGTTGAAGAGGTGCGAGCACTTGAGGACCATGTCGTAGGCCGCGAGCGGCATGCCCGCCTCGGCGATGCGCTTGCACTCCTTCTCATAGTCGTTGAAGTGCGCGGCGAGCATGGCGGCGTCGGAGAACTCGAAGTGATAGCGGGAGAACTGGCGCTCGCCCTCGTGGAAGACGCTGCCGTACGTGACGCGCTCGTCGTACTGCAGGTCGTAGACGTTGCGCTTCTTCTGCGAGTACATGGCCAGGCGCTCGAGCCCGTAGGTGATCTCCACCGAGATCGGGTCGAGCTGGACCCCGCCCATGATCTGGAAGTAGGTGAACTGCGTGACCTCCATCCCGTCGAGCTGGACCTCCCAGCCCACGCCCGCCGCGCCCAAGGTGGGGGACTCCCAGTCGTCCTCGATCCAGCGCACGTCGTGCTTGCGCGCGTCGAGGCCGATCGCCTTGAGGGACTTCAAATAGAGGTGCTGGACGTCCGCGGGCGCGGGCTTGAGGATCACCTGGTACTGGAAGTACTTGGCCAGGCGGTTGGGGTTGTCGCCGTAGCGCCCGTCCGCGGGGCGCCGGGAGGGCTCGACGTAGGCGGCGCGGGTCGGGGCCTTGGTCAGGACCCCGAAGAAGGTCGCGGGGTTGAAGGTGCCGGCGCCTTTCTCCAGATCGTAGGGCTGGACGAGGAGGCAGCCCTCCTTGGCCCAGAAGCGCTCGAGACAGAGGATGATCTCTTGAAGGGTCATCTCCGCGCGAAGCCGCAATTAGAGCTATTTCGCCGAAGCGAGCGAACGGCGCATGGTGGCGCAGCGCGGCGGCCGCTCCAGGACCTGGCGCAAGGTGCGGTCGAGGAAGGCCTCGAGGCGCGGCAGGCGCTCCGCGTCGGCGGGCAGGGAGCGCAGCGCGTCGAGCTCGAGGGAGTGGAGCGCCTCCCAGAGCGAGCGGCTCTCCTCGCGCACACGCAGGCCCGCCATGCCGAAGCCCGCCGACTCGAGGAGGCGGAGCGTGAAGGCCGGCAGGAGCCAAGGCGCGTCTTGGCCGGCCAGGGCCGCCCGCTCGAGGGATAGGAGGCAGCCGACGGCGAGCTCGTACTTCTCCGGGTTGGGCTGCCAAGGCGGGGTCAGCGCGCCGAGGAGCTCGCAGACCTCGAGGCCGCGCAGCGTCCACTCGAGGCTCGCGCGCAGGCCCGGGAACGTGCTCTCCAGGCCTCCGCCCGCCGCCACCGCGAACTCCGCGCCCGGGCGGATGTGCAGGCGGTACTCGCCCCACACCATCGGCTCGGACAGCGCCTTGAGCTTTCCCGCCGCGCGCCGCACGCCGGGAAATCGGACCGCCGCCTTCCCCTGGTCGCGGCAGTAGAGCGTCACGATGCGGTCGCTCTCGCGGTGGGGGCGCTGCGCCAGCGCCAGCGCGGGCGCAGCGACGATGCGGCCGGTCACGGGAGGGCCCGGCGCTCGAGCTCCTCGCGCAGCCCGGCGGGGACGGGGGGGAAGGCGGCCCGCTCGGCCTCGCCCAGGCCCTCGAGGAGGGGGGCGGCCGCGCCGGGCTCGCAGGCGCAGAGGAGGAAAAGACGCTGCTCCTCGTCCAGCCGCTCGAAGAGCCGCAGAGCGGCGGCGAGGTCCAAAGTCCTCAGGAGCGCGACGCGCTCCAGCGGCGAGAGCTTGAGCCAGCGCTCCGCCGCGTCCACGCCTAGACCGCCGACTCCTCCGCGGAGATGAGGCCGATCTCGATGCCCTTGACCACCGCCTCGGTGCGGTTGGAGACGGTGAGCTTCTGGAAGATGCTGTTCAGGTGGTTCTTCACCGTCTTGACGCTGCACTCGAGGTGCGCGGCGATCTCCTTGTTCGACATGCCCGAGCCCAGGAGCACGAGCACCCGGATCTCGGTCTTGGTGAGCGAGACCGGCGAGCCCTCGCTGGTCGACATCTGGCGCAGGCCCTGCAGGAGCTTGCCCATGACCTGCTGCGGGATCATGACG
>DATLOS010000101.1:0-2958 GCA_035536155.1 Elusimicrobiota bacterium | reverse complement strand
TCGCCTCGGGGGTCAGGTGCTGGAGGTTCACGTGCTCCCAGTTCGCCGCGACCGGGCCGGGTCCCGCGTCGGGCCGCAGGAAGGCGTGGGCGAGCTCGGTGAGGGCGGCGACCTGCTCGTCCGACATCGCATCCAGGACGGCCGCGTCCTGCGCCAGCTGCTCGGGCGTGGTCCGGCCGATCTCGGCCATGCGCCGCAGGTCGTCGACGCCGCGGAGCACCGCGCGCTCCTGCTCCGAGAGCAGGCCCGGCTCCGTCTCGCGCAGGCGAGCCACGTCGCGGGCGACGCCCTCGAGCTGCTCGGCGCGCGCCTCGGCGGGGCGCTCGATGCCGGGCCGGAAGAGAGTCTCGGCGGGCCGGAGCAGGGTCCCCGCCGGCGACAGAGCCGCCAGCTGGCTCCCCGTCAAGCCGGAGCGCCCGGCGCCGGTTTGGACCGCGCCGCCGCCCGCGACGACGTCCCGCAAGCCCGCTCTCGACGCGTCGAAGAGCGGGCCCAGTCCCTCGAGGCCGGGGAGCTGCAGGGCGGAGCGCACGCGCTCGGCGAAGGCCCCCACCGCGCGGGCGGCCTCCGGGTCGCTCTGCAGGGACGCCGCGATCCTCTCGATGCGCGCCGAAAGCGCCTCGGAGCGCCCTCCGGAGAGCCGCTGGACGAGCTGCCCGCGCAGCTCCGGATCGGTCAGGGCCTGCGCGAGGAAAGCGTGGAAGGAGGCGCGGGCCCGGATCTCATCCTGGCGCCCCGCCTCCGGCGCGGCGACCTCCCGGGCCAGGACGGACTCCATGCCGGGAACCAGCTCCCGGGCCTGCGGCTCCGCCGCCAGGCTCGCCGCCGGCGCGGCCCCGGGCGCCTGCGCGGACAGATCGCCCAACGCCGATTCCAGGCCGCGGGAGAGGAGGTCCGGAGCGGCCGCGCTCCAATCCATCCAGCGGCCGGCTTGGCCGGGGGCCGCCACGAACACCGTCGGCCGGGCCGCGGCCCCGGCCTCGCCGAGGACGACCGCCCACGAAAATCTGCAAGAAACAGCCGCGGCGACGGCGAGAAGAAGGGCGAGCGAGCTCAGCCTGCGCGGCCGGACACCCATGAGTCTAGGCTTGCCCGCGCAAGACCCTCTGTCAAGGGACCCGCTAGCGCCGCGAGTATTCCCGGATGCGGCTCGCCAGCGGCTCCTCCTCCCGGAAAAGGAGCTCGGCCAGGCGGAGCTGGACGCGGCAGCGGTCGAGGTTCTGGCGAGGGCGGCGGGTCTTGAAGTAGGCGTCGCCGCGCAGGTAGTCGGCGAGGAAGCGCGACCCCAGCTCCAAGGCGATGGCGGCCGGCCCGAGCGCGAGCGAGTCCCGCTCGCGCTCCTCGAGCGCGCCGGCCAAGGCGCCGACGAAGCCTTCCGCCAAAGCCGCGCAAACCTCCGAGCGCAACGCCACCCGGGAAAGATCGGGCTCGTCCTCGGAGGCTCCGCTGGCCGCCGCGCGCACCATGTCGCCGAAATCGTGGGCCAGGAGCCCCGGCATCACCGTGTCCAAGTCGACGACGCAGGCCGCCTCGCGCGTGCGCGCGTCGAAGAGGAGATTGCCCGCCTTGGTGTCGTTGTGGACCGTCCGCTCCGGGATCCGCCCTTCGGCGAACGCCTCGGCCAGGCGCAGAGCCGAAGGACGCGCCCCGCGGATGAACGCGAGCTCCGCTCCCGCCTCCGACGACCGACCCAGCGCTTCGCCGCGGACCGCCTCCTCGAGATCGTCGAGGCGGGCCCGCGTGTCGTGGAAGCCGGGGATGGTCTCCGCCAGCCGGGGCGGGCCCAGGTCCAGCAGGGCCGCCGCGAAGGCGCCGAAGCCGCGGCCGGTCTCGCGGCCCAGGGCCGGGCCGTCCACGGTCTCCAGCGACAGCGCGCCCTCCTCGAGCGCCGCCGCCCGCCAGAAGCCCTCGGCCCCGCCGTCCCAGAACGGCTCGCCCGCGCGCGACGGCACGGGGATCGGGACCCGCACCCGCGCGCCGGAGCGGCCGACGTGCGCGCAGACCCGGGCGATGTTCGCCATCACCGCCCTCGGGTCGCGGAACACCGCGGTGTTCACCCTCTGGAGGACGGCCCGGCGGCCGTCGGCCAAGCGGACGGCGAAGGTGTCGTTGATGATCCCGCGCCCCAGCGGAGCCGCCTCGAGCGGCTCGCCGGAGAGCCGGAAGCGCCGCGCCGCGGAGAGGGCCTGCTCCGCTCCCGCGCGCGTCATGCCTTCAGCGCGGCTAGGACTTCCTTGGCGAAGGACCCTAGGGAGGGATCGCGCGCGCCCATCACCAGCACGACGTCGCCTTCCCGGGCGAAGGCCGCCACGGCCCCGGGGATGTCGGAGCGCGGCGCGCTCTCGGCCCGCAGGCCCCGCGCCGCCACCGGCCCGGAGATGTCGCCCGAGGAGATGTCCTTCACCGCCGTGCCGCCCGCGTAGTAGATCGGCGCCAGCCACAGCCGGTCGGCGGGCGTGAGCGCGGCGCAAAAGGATTCGATGAAGTCGTTCTTCAGGAACCGAGTCGGCCCGAAGCCGTGCGGCTGGAACACGGCGAGCACCCGAGCCCCGCGCAGGCGGGCCGCCGCGACGGCCGCGCGGACCTTGTCCGGGTTGTGGGCGTAGTCGTCGATCACCTCGACCCCGCGCGCCTTGCCCAGGCTCTGGAAGCGCCGATACACGCCGCGGAAGCCCTTGAGCGCGCGGGCGCAGTCCTCGAGGGAGACTCCGCATTCCAGGGCCGCCGCCGTCGCCGCCAGGGCGTTCTCCGCGTTGTGGCGGCCCGGCGCGGGAAGCTCAAACTCGACGCCGCGCACGCGAAAGCGCGCGACCCGGGCTCCGAGCGCCAGCTCCTCCGCGCGAAGCTCTCCCCGGAGGAAGCCGAACGTCGCCGCGCCTTCGAGCAGGCCCTCGAGGAGCGGGGCGTCGGCGTTGTCGAGCAGCCGCCGGCAGTGGCCGCGGAAGCGCTCGAACAGGC
>DATLOS010000100.1:0-2560 GCA_035536155.1 Elusimicrobiota bacterium | reverse complement strand
TGGAGGTCGCGCGGCACGTCCCGCACCATGTAGATCCCGGTGGTCGCCAATCGGCCCAGCGGTCCGCGTGGAGTCATCGTGTGGTCCCTCCCTGGTTGCTCGCCTCCGACTCTAGCCGCCGTCCGCGCGGCCGGCCATTGGACCTTGGTCCACTACCGCCGCCGTCCCCGAGCCGGTAACGTGACGGTGGGAGGGACCGACACTATGTCTCACGCCAAGCACACGACACTCCACCCGCTCCACGACCGGGTCCTCGTCAAGAGGCTCGAGGAGGCCCCAGCCCGGCGCGGCGCGATCATCATCCCGGACAGCGCCAAGGAAAAGCCCCAGGAGGGCAAGGTCATCGCGGTCGGCAAGGGCCGGGTGTCCGAGGACGGCAAGAAGATCCCGCTCGACGTCAAGGCGGGCGATCGCGTCCTCTTCGGGAAGTATTCCGGTAACGACATCACGCTGGACGGCGAGGATCTCCTCATCCTGAAGGAGGAAGACGTCCTCGGCATCCTCGCGTCCTGACCGATTCCCTCACAACTCGCCGGAGGAACAGCCCCATGTCAAAGCAGCTCCAGTTCAAGGAGGAAGCCCGCGCGGCGCTCCTGCGCGGGGTCAATGTCATGGCCCACGCGGTCAAGGTCACGCTGGGCCCGAAGGGCCGCAACGTCGTCATCGACAAGAAGTTCGGCAGCCCCACCATCACGAAGGACGGGGTGACCGTCGCCAAAGAGATCGAGCTCAAGGACCACTTCGAGAACATGGGGGCCCAGATGCTCAAGGAGGTCGCCTCCAAGACCTCGGACATCGCCGGCGACGGGACCACCACCGCCACCGAGCTGGCCCAGGCCATCTTCCGCGGAGGCCTCAAGAACGTGACCGCGGGCGCCAATCCCATGGCGCTCCAGCGCGGCATCGAGCGCGCGGTCGAGCAGGTGACCCGCGAGCTCCAGAAGCTGTCGAAGTCCACCAAGGACAAGAAGGAGATCGCCCAGGTCGCCACGATCGCGGCCAACAACGACGCGACGGTGGGCAACCTCATCGCCGAGGCGATGGAGAAGGTCGGCAAGGACGGCGTGGTCACCGTCGAGGAGGCCAAGGGGATGGACACCACCCTCGAGGTCGTCGAGGGCATGCAGTTCGACCGCGGCTACCTGTCGCCCTACATGGTGACCGACGCGGAGCGGATGGAAGCGGTCCTGGAGGACTGTCTCATCCTGATCTCCGAGAAGAAGCTCAGCGTCATGAAGGACATGCTGCCGCTCCTGGAGCAGGTCGCCCAGTCGGGCAAGCCCCTCCTGATCGTGGCGGAGGACGTGGAAGGCGAGGGTCTGGCCACCCTCGTGGTCAACAAGCTGCGCTGGACCCTCTCGGCGTGCGCGGTCAAGGCGCCGGGCTTCGGCGACCGCCGCAAGGCCATGCTGGAGGACATCGCCATCCTGACCGGCGGCAAGGCCATCACCGAGGACCTGGGGATCAAGCTCGAGAACCTCAAGCTGGACGACCTGGGCCGGGCCAAGAAGGTCGTCGTCACCAAGGACAACACCACCCTGATCGACGGCGCCGGCAAGTCCGCGACCATCGAGGGCCGCATCAAGCAGATCCGGGCCCAGATCGAGGAGACCACCTCGGACTACGACCGCGAGAAGCTACAGGAGCGGCTCGCCAAGCTGGCGGGCGGCGTCGCGGTCATCAAGGTGGGGGCCGCGACCGAGACGGCCATGAAGGAGAAGAAGGCCCGTGTGGAGGACGCGCTGAACGCGACGCGGGCCGCGGTGGAGGAAGGCATCGTGCCGGGCGGCGGGGTCGCCCTGCTGCGGGCCTCGACGGCCCTCGACACCCTCAAGCTGTCCGGCGACGAGGCGACCGGCGTCGACATCGTGCGGCGGGCCCTCGAGGAGCCGCTCCGCCAGATCGTGCAGAACGCCGGCCTGGAGGGCTCCATCGTCGTGGAGAAGGTCAGGAGCTCCAAGGACGTGGCGTACGGCTTCAACGCCGAGTCGAACCAGTACGTGGACATGGTGAAATCCGGGATCATCGACCCGACCAAGGTCGAGCGCGTCGCCCTGCAGCACGCCGCGTCGATCGCCTCCCTGCTGCTGACCACCGAGGCGCTCATCTCGGACAATCCGGAGGAGAAATCGGCCATGCCGGCCATGCCGCACGGCGGCGGCGACTTCTAGACACGCGGGAGCCCGCCCGGCGATCCAGAGCCGGGCGGGCTCTCTTCCCTTCGTGAACCGGGCGGGGCCCCCCCTCGTCAGGCGGCGCCTTCGGTCGGTAGCTCCCGGGTCGCGGTCAGCTTCACCCAGGTCTTCACGTTGAAGTGGTACTGGTAGACGTTGCCCTCCTCGTCGAGCGCGAAGAGGTTGTTCTGCGACGCGCACAGCTGGATGAACCTGGTCATACGGTAGATCCTCCTGGCCGCCCGTGACGGCCTACTGGCCGGCGCCGATCGAGACCACGAAGTTGACGACTTCCTCCCGGAACGGGGACGGGATGTAGGCGAGCTCGAGCCGGATCTCCTTCAGCCGCTGCGCCTCGAGCGCCTCCACCGGGAACTCCACGTCGA
>DATLOS010000099.1:0-3080 GCA_035536155.1 Elusimicrobiota bacterium | reverse complement strand
GCCCGCCGCGGCGCCGGGGGCGGGCCAAGAAGGAAGCCCGCGCGCCGCCGCCCAGAGGTTGGCCGCGCCGCGAAAGGCGCCCAGCGGGAAGCCGTAGCCCGCGACGGCCCAGGTCTTGAAGCGGGAAGGGTCCCAGACCCCGGCGCAGCCCGCGAGCCCCGCCGCGTCCTCGGCCAGCAGGAGGTCGTCCAGGCCCAGGCCGGGAAGGAGACCGTCGTCCGAGCCGAGATCGCCCGCCTCGTAGGCCGGGAAGAACTGGCGGCGGGGCCCCTGGGCGCGCAGGAACGCCGCCGCGGCGGGACGGTCCTCCGCTCGCGCGGAGCGCACCCGCGGGCCGCGCGACGCCGCGGCGAGACGTCGCGCGGCCCGCCGCGGCGAAAACAGGGAGGTCTCGATCGCGCCCCAGTCCTCGTAGGCGGGCAGGCCGGCCCGCCCCGAGCCCAGGAGGCGCAAGGCCTCGGCGTTCGACTCGAGGACGGTCGTCAGGTAGCAGCGGGCCCGGCCCGCGCGGTGAAGCTCGCGCAGGAAGCGGTAGCCCCGCGCGAGGACGAGCCCGCCGCGATGGTCCTCGCGGACCCTCAAGCCGCTCAGATATCCGACGGTCGCGGGCTCCGGGCGGCCGTCGACGAAGCACTCCTTCTCGCCGCGCACGCCGACGCCCACGACCTCGTCGCCGGCCCGGACCGCGATCACGTCGCGGCGGCGTCCTTCGGCGCGCAGGGAGGCGAGGAGGCCCGCCGGCCGCCGCGTGGATAAGCGCGCGAGCCCCGCCATCGGGGTCGCGTCGAGGAGGGCCCCGGCCCGCTCGGCCAGCTCGCCCTCCGCCCGGCAAAAGCGCACCGAACCGCTCACCGGAGCAACACCTGCCGCGCCTTGAGGATGGGCTCGCGGTCGGACTCGTCGCCCAGGGGATAGTTCTCGCGCTGGGTCGCCTCGCGCCGAAGGAGGAAATTGATGAACAGGTAGCCGTAGTACATGTACGGGTCGGCCAGGTGCTGGCGGCTGAAGGAGCGCGCGGCGATGGAGGGGATCGAGTAGAAAGACTTGCGCGCCTCGACGCACAGGGCCTGGATGCGCTCCGGCGCCAGCTTCGTCCGGAACGGCACCTGGCCGTAGCGGTAGCGCTCGTCGAGCCACCACTTGTCATAAAGGAGGCGCCCCTCGCGCTCCAGGCGCGCGTACAGGGGCGTTCCCGGAAACGGCGTCAGATGGTTGAAGGCCACCATGAAGATCTTGTGGCGCTTGCAGAAGCCCACCGCCCGCCGGAAGCTCTCCTCGTCGTCGCGGTCGTAGCCGAAGATGAAGGTCGCGTAGATGCGGATGCCGAGGCGGTGCAAGGTCCGCACCGCCGCCTCCGGCCCGCCGCCGTGGAGGTTGAAGCCCTTGTTCATCGCGCGCAGGCTGTCCGGGTCGAGGGACTCGAAGCCGATGAGCACGCCCTGGCAGCCGCTGGCCTTCATCAAGGAGAGCAGCTCCTCGTCCTGCGCCATGGTGCTCGTGGCCTGCCCCACCCAGCGCACCCGCAGGCGCGCGAGCTCGCGAAAGAAGGCCTTCGCCTCGTCGCGCTTGGCCACGATGTTGTCGTCCACGAAGAAGAACAGCTTCTTCTCGTCGCGCAGAGCGGCGATCTCGCGCAGGACGGCGTCGAGATCGCGGTGGGTCTGCGTCGCGCCGAAGAAGGACTGCACCGCGCAGAACTCGCAGCGGAAGGTGCAGCCCCGGGAGACCTCGACCAAGCCGATCTTCAAATAATCCTTGCCGGCGAAGATGCGGCGCTGGGGCGAGACCCGCCCGATGTCGGGACGGCCCTCGACCTTGTAGCGGGGCTGGAGGCGGCCCTCCGAGAAATCCTGGAGCAAACGCGGCCAGGCCGCCTCGGCCTCGCCCAGGACGATGGACTCGGCGTACTCTTGGACCTCGTCCGGGACCAAGGTCGGATGGAAGCCCCCCATCACCACCGGCACGCCGCGCCGCCGGTAATGGCTCGCGATCTGGTAGGCGCGCTTGGCCGTGTAGGTCTCGACGCTCATGGCCACCAGATCCGTCGGCCGCTCGTAGTCGATGGCCTCGAGCCGGTCGTCGAAGAAGGAGACTTGGACGTCCGGCGGCGTGAGCCCGGCCAAGTGCGCGGCCGGGAGCGGCTCCATCTGCCAGGAGCGCACGTAGGGCTGGCCCGGGCGGCGGCCCACGCAGGGGTGGATGATCGTCAGCTTCACGCCATGCCCCCGGTGCAGGTGTAGAAGCGGTCCAAGTTGTGGGCGTAGTAGCGGTAGGCCCAGTTCGCGCCGAAGACCAAGGCCGGGTGCGGCATGCGCCGCGCAAGGCGCCGGGCCATGCCGCCCCAGGAGTACGCCGCCTTCCAGACCCGCTCGTGGCCGGCCTGGAGCGCCGCCGCGCTCATGCGCGTGGGGCGAAACACGACGTGCTGGCCGTCGTAGAGGCCCCAGTCCCGGGTGAGGATGCGCCCTTCCGACTCCAGGCGCTGGAACAAGGGCGTGCCGGGAAAGGGCGTGAGCAGGGAGAAGCGCGGCAGGTCGATGCGCGCGCTCTGCACGAAGTCCAGGCAGGAGTCGAAGGCCTCCTCGCCGTCGGCGTCGTGGCCGAACACGAAGGTGCCGTTGACCGCGATCCCGGCGTCGTGGAGCGCCTCCACCACCCGTGCGTACTGCGCCGGGCGGTTGAAGGGCTTGTTCATCTCCGCCAAGGAGGCGGTGTCCAGGCTCTCGAAGCCGATCAAGAGCCCGCGGCAGCCGCTCGCGCGCAGGAGCTCGACCATGCCCGGGTCGCGGCCGACGAGGATGGTGGAGAGGCCGAACCAGCGCACCCGCAGGGGCACCAGCGCGGAGAAGAGCTCGCGCGCGTACTCCGGGTCGGCGAAGAGGTTCAGGTCGTAGAAGAGCACGTTCTTCGCGCCGCGGCGGCGGATGTCGTCGACCACGTGGGCCACCGGCTTCTGGAACGGCTTGCGCCCCCAGGCCGTCGGCACCACGCAGAAGTCGCAGGAGTGGATGCAGCCGCGCGTCGCCTCGAAGGTGTCGAGCGTGCGGTAGCCGCCCGCGCGCAGGAGCTCGCGGCGGGCG
>DATLOS010000098.1:0-2543 GCA_035536155.1 Elusimicrobiota bacterium | reverse complement strand
CGAGCACGTAGCGGAAGATCTCCCCCGTCGGCGTGGTCTCCGGCGAGAGGCCCGGCCGCACGCCCTCGGGGAGGACGGCGTCCGAGAGGCGCTGATCCACGTCGATGCGCGCTTGCCGCAGCGAGACGTTGTCGTCGAAGGTCAAGGTGATGACGCTCAGCCCGAAGAGGGATACCGAGCGCTGGCCGATGAGCCCCGAGGTCCCCACCGTCGCGACCTCGAGGGGGATGGTCACCTGGCGCTCGACCTCGGGCGCGGCCTTGCCCGCGAACTGCGTGATGACCTGGACTTGGACGTTGGTGAGCTCGGGGAAGGCCTGGATCTCGCTGTGAAGCGCGACGTAGCCGCCCGCCGCGAAGAGCGCCGCCACGCCCGCCAGGAAGAGGACGCGCTGGCGCTCCTGGAACTCGATCCAACGCTTGAGCATCAGCCCTTCGCGCGCACCTTGCTGAAGAGGAACAGCGCGCCCTTCGCCGCCACCTGGTCGCCCGGCCCCAGGGCGTCGGGGTCGTAGGGGCGCACCGAGCTCACCTTGTCCGCCTCGTTCAAGATCTCGACCGGAACCGGGACGGGATCCCGGTCCCCCGCCGCGCGCTTGAGCACGAACTGGCGGTCCTTGTCGAAGACCACGGCGGAGGTCGGGACCTTGAGGATGCGCCGGCTCTCGCGCATGTCGATCTCCGCGAAGACCAGCGCGTCCATGGGCAGGCCCGCGACGGGAGGCAGGCCGGAGAGGCGGACCTTCCCGGCCCGCGTCGCCGGGTCGATGGTGGGCAGGATGTGCTCGACGACCGCCGAGAACTCCCGGCCCTTGTCGGCCGCGACCTGGAGCTTGACCCGCTGCCCGACGCTGACCTCGCTCAAGTCGCGCTCCGGCACCTCGAGTTCCACCGTGAGGTCGGAGGTGTCGAGCACCGTGGCCAGGGCGTCTCCCAGGTTGAAGGCGGCGCCCAGCTCGACGGCGCGCTTGGCCACGATCCCCGAGTAGGCCGCGAGCACGTCGCAGGAGCCCTCCGAGACCTTGAGGTTGAGCTGCTTCTCGCGGTGGCGCGCGGCGTCGATGAGCTCCTGGATGTTCTGCTCCTGGGCCACGCGCTTCTCCTCCGCCAGAGAGAAGCACTCGGGGCCGCTCACCGAGAAGAGCAGCTCCCCCGCGCGGACCGGGTCGCCCTCGCGCTTGTGGATGCTGGTCACGCGGCCCTGGATGCGGGCCGATTCGACGCGCAGGGCGCCCTCGCGCGGCACGATCTTCCCCGCGACCCGCAGGGCGCTGTGGAGCTCGCCGGACGAAACCTGCGCCCAGCGCACCTCGGCCGAGGCCGGCGCCGCCAGCGCCAAGGACAAGAGCAATGCGCGTCTCATTTGGGTCCTCCAAGATCCTCGCCCGGGCAGCGCAGGTGGGCCGAGATCAGGGACGCCCGCAGCTGCACGTCCTGCGTCCGCAGCTCCGCCAGCGTCTTGCGCGCGAGCACCAGCTCGGCCAGGCCGATCTTGCCCGCCTTGTACGCCGTGAGCGAGCTCTCGATCAAGGCCTCGGCCAGCGGCAGGTCCCTGGCCCGCAGCTCGGAAAGGCGCGAGCGGCCCCGGCGGTAGTCGAGCGCGGCCTGGACCCGGTCCGCCTGCGCCGCCTGCAGGGCCAGGGCCGCCGCCGCCTCGTCCATCACCGCCTGGCTGCGCGCGCGGCGGGCCTCGACGTACTCGTAGGCGGGCAGGAAGAGGGGCACGCTCACCGCGATCCCGTAGGTGTCCGTCTGCCGCCGCAGGATGGGGCTGGCCGCGAGGACGCGGTAGGTGTTGCGCGCCGCGCTCAAGGAGACGTCGGGGGCCGAGCTCCACGCGGAGTAGCTCCGCGAGGCGCGCGCCACGTCCGCCGCCGCCAGGGCCCGCGCCTCCTCCGGGGTGCGCCGCCCCCCTTTGGCCAAGGCGTCCGGGGGCACGTCGTCCGGGAGCTCCCAGCCGCGCGCCGCGTCGAGGCCGAGCCAGGCCCCCAGGCGCGCGCCCGCCGCCTGGGCGCGGTCGCGCGTGGCCGCGAGGTCGGCGCGCTGCTGCCGGAGCTGGAGCTCGGCCACGATCATCTCCGCCTGGGAGGCGAGCCCGGAGTCGTAGCGCGAGCGCATGGAGTCGCTCAGGGCCTGCATGTCGGCCACGTTCTTCTCCTGCTGGCCGACGAGCGCCGCCGCGACGGCGGCGTCGAGGAACGCGCCGACGGCGTAGCGCAGGAGCTCCTGGGACTTGGCCCCGACCTCCGCTTCCTGCGCGCGCAGACGGGCGCGGTCGAGGCGGCTCGCGGCCAACCCCTTGCCCGGAAAGCCCAAGGTCTCGGTCACGCCCACCGTCTCCCAGGAGTGGTCGTCCTGGTTGAGGAACTGGAGCTGGGGCTCGTTGGGGAGCCAGCGGCGCCAGACGTCGGCGCGGGCCAGGCCCGCCTGGATCCGCTGCGCGTCGAGCTGGGGAGCGCGCTCCCAGGCGCGGCCCAGGGCCTCGGAGAGGGTGACGGGCGCCGCTCCCGAGGGACGGACCTGGAGCAGCAGCAAGGCCGCGGC
>DATLOS010000097.1:0-6949 GCA_035536155.1 Elusimicrobiota bacterium | reverse complement strand
AGGCGGCCTTGAAGAAGCCGTGCGCGATGAGGTGGAGGACCGCCCCCACCAGGTTGCCCAAGCCCAAGCTCATGATCATGAGGCCCAGGTGGCTCACCGTGGAGTAGGCGAGGATGCGCTTGAGGTCGCGCCGGCTCGCGGCGAGAAACGCCGCGAAGGCCGCGGTGAAGGCGCCGACCCCCGCCATCGCGGAGGCGACCGCGGGCGCGCGCTCGAGGAGCGGCCAGGAGCGCGCCATCAGGAAGACGCCGGCGGTCACCATGGTCGCCGCGTGCATCAGAGCCGAGACGGGAGTCGGGCCCTCCATCGCGTCCGGCAGCCAGACGTAGAGCGGAAACTGGGCGCTCTTCGCGCAGGCCCCCCAGAAGAGAAGGGCAGCCACCAGCACGACCGCGCCCTCCGAGGCGTAAGGCAGGCGCGCGAAGACGTCCTCGAAGCGGGTAGTGCCGGTCCAGCCCAGCATCAGGAGCAAGGCGACGAGAAAGCCCGCGTCGCCCACCCGGTTGACGAGGAAGGCCTTCCACGCCGCCGCGCGGGCGCTTTCCTTGTGCCACCAGAAGCCGATGAGCAGGAAGGACGCGAGGCCCACGCCTTCCCAGAAGACGTAGAGCTGGAGGTAGCTGCTGGATAGGAGCAAGCCGATCATGAAGAAGAAGAAGAGATGGAAGTACAGGAAGAAGCGCGAGAATCCCGGGTCCTCCTCCATGTAGCCCGCGGCGTAGACGTGGATCAAGGTCCCGACCAAAGAGACCATCGCCAGCACCGAGGCGCTCAGCCCGTCGACGCGCAGGCCGAAGTCGACCGAGACCCGGCCGAACGCGACCCAGGAAAACAGCCGCCCCTCCATGCCGCCGCCGGCCAGCACGCGCCAGGCGAGGCTCCAAGCGACCCCGGTGACCACGGCGCAGGAGACGAGGATCGGGATATGGGTCTTGCGCGGCCAGAGCCGATGAAACAGCGCCCAGCCCAGGGTCAGCGCCGCCAGCGGGGCCGCGAGAAGGAGGACGGCCTCCGGAGGAAGCGGCCTCATCCGGCCAGCTCCCGCAGGCCTTCTCCCTCCGCCGGGAGGTCGCGCCGCACCAAGGCCAGGATGAGCGAGAGCCCGACCACGACCTCCGCCGCCGCCACCGCGACGACCAGGAAGGCTATCGCCAGCCCCTCGGCGTCCCCGTGGCGGCCGGCGCCGTAGACCAAGGCGACGTTGGCCGCGTTGAGCATGAGCTCGAGGCCCGCCGCCATCGCGACCAGCTGCCGGCGCAGGCAGAGGAGGAGGGCGCCGGAGAGGAAGAGGCCGCCGGAGATGGCCCAGACCGTCAGGCTCACGCGCTTTCCTCCGGCAGGGCGGCCAGGGCTGCGACGAGGATCAGCGCCCCGACCAGCTCGGTCAGGACCGCGTGGGGTCCGAAGAGAATGCCGGCCATGCGCGCCTCGAGCTCCCGGGTCACCCCCAGAAACGGCGCGCCGGCGGGGGCCCAGCGCAGGAAGAGCCCGAGCTCCAGCGCGAGGACCGCGAAGCCGCCCCAGGCCCAGGCCCGGGGAAGCGCCAGCCGGGCCCAGAGCTCCTCCAGGCGCGCCGGCGACGACATCGACGCCACCACCAGGAGCACCATGATCGCCCCGGCATAGACCAGGACCTGGAGGAATCCCAGGAGCTGGGCTCCCATCAAGAGGAAGAGGAGAGCGACCTGAAGGAGAACCACCAGGAGGCAGATCGCGGTGCCGTAAAGCGAGCGCTGGACCAGCGCGAATAGGGCGAAAGCGACCGCCGCGGCGCCGGCCGCGGCCATAGCGGCCGGTAGCATCGTGCGATTATGGAAAATTGTGGAACCGTCAGGCAAACCCGCCGTCGGGGCTATCGACGCGGGCTCCCCCAAGGGCTATCATGGGGCGTGGCCGCGCTGGGCATTTGCTTCCTTCTCGAGGCCATCCTCTGCCTGCGCGGGGACCTCCGCGTCGAGCTGGCGGGCAACGCTCTCCTGGCCGCCGTCGTCGCCTTCGGCGCGAGACGTTGGCGCCGCGAACCCGGCTGGGTCCGGGCCGCCATGGCGCTGCTGGCCGCCGCCTGCGGGGGCGTGCTTCTGTGGCGGGAGTCCTTCCTGCCTCCCCTCTTCGACTCGCTCCAGTTCCTGGCCGACCCGGCCCAGCGCCCGACCATGGGCTACATCGGCAAGTTCCTGCGCGGCCTGCTCAACCCGGCCTACCTGCCCGCGGCCGCCGCGGCGGCGGGCTTGGGCTGGGCGGTGCGCCGCCGCCCTCGGACGGCCGCCCTCGCGGGCGCGGCGGCGCTGCTCGCGGCCTGGGCCGCCTCCGAGCGCCCCGACGCCGCGGCCTTGAGCCGGACGGTGAAGGACTTCTACGCCGCCGAGGCCGGCAGGCGCGTCGCCTTCCCCGCCCGCGCCCCGCGCCCCGCCTTCGACCTGATCATCCTCCACGTCTGCTCCCTCTCCAACGCCGATCTGCGCGCCGCGGGCCTCGACGCCGAGCCCTTCTGGCGGCAGTTCGACCTGGTCTTCGACCGCTTCGAGACGGTCACGACCTACAGCGCCCAGGCCGTGCCCCGGCTTCTGCGCTCGCCCTGCGGGCAGGCGCGCTACGAGGATCTCCTGCCGCCCCCCTCCCCGGAGTGCGGCCTCGCCGCCCGGCTGCGCGCGGCCGGCTTCGAGCTCGACACCGCGCTCAATCACGACGGCCGCTACCAGAACCTCCTTTCCTCTCTCCTGCAGCAGGGCTGGACCACGCCGCCGGCGCGCAACTCCGGCTTGGCCCCCGTCCAGCGCGGAGTCGACGGCTCCGCGGTCTACGATGACGGGGAGGTCCTCGGGCGCTGGCTGAGGTCGCGTCCCGCCGGCGGCAAGCCGCGGGCCTTGTACTACAACACCGTGACGCTCCACACGGGAAACGCGTGGGCCGGCCCGACCCGCGCCGGGCGTGAGAGCCAGGCCGAGCACTACCGCGCGGCGGCGGCCGAGCTGTTCCGCGGCGTCTCCGAGCTCCTGCGCGGCCTGCGGCGCTCCGGACGAGACGCGGTGGTGCTCTTCGTGCCGGAGCACGGCGCCAACCTGGGAGAGCGCTTCCTGCAGGCGCCGGGACTGCGCGATCTCCCCCTGCCCGACATCACCACCGTGCCCGTGGGCGTCGCGCTGATCCGCGGCGGGGCTTCCGGGGGACCGCCCGCGAGGGACGGCCGCCCGGTGAGCTACCTGGCCCTGGCCGAGCTCCTCTCCCGCTTCATCGAGCGCCCTCCCTTCGGGCCGACCGGCGCCGCATCCGCGCTCGCGAGCCTGCCCGAGACGCGGCCCGTCGCGGAGAACCGCCGCTCCTACGTCCTCGAGGTCGACGGCAAGCTCTATCTCGGCTGGAAGATCGGCAAGTGGACGCGGCTACGGCGCTGAGCTAGCGCCGATAGAGCTCGAGCACGAGCTCGTACGGAGTCCCGGTCGGCGTCAGCCCCGAGCGCGCCAGCGCCTCCCGCGCCTCTCGCTCCGCGCGGGCGGCGAGCCCGGGATGGCGGACCGGGTCGCCGGCGAAGGCCTCGCGCAGGACGGAGAGCTTGAAGTCCTCGGCGAGCGGCGCCCGCCGCCAGGCTCCGAGGAACTCGAGAAGAAAGGCGCGCCCGCCCTCCCCCGCGCGGGAGGCCCTTCGCAATAGCGTCGCGAGCTCCAGGCCGGCGGCTTCCGGAAACCCGTTCTCCAGCTCCGAGGAAGGCGTCCAGAGGTTCGAGTCCAGCCAGGCGACCCGGCCGTCCCGCGCGACGAAGAAGTCGGCGTCCTTCGGGACGACGCCCGCCGCAAGTACGCGGGCGAGAGAGCGGCCCATCTCCACTCCCGTCGCGGGCGAGATGCGAAGGATCGCCTCGCCCTTTCCTCGCGCCGCGTCCGAGCTCAAATCCTTCAAGGACCGGCCCTCTCCTCCCGGAAAGAGCTCCTCCGACTCGATGAAGTAGCTCCGGTCCTCGCCGCCGCGCTCCAGCAGGCCCGCGCGCAGGACCCGGGGCCCGTCGAAGACCTCGCCTATCAGCGCGCCGCGCAGATGGCGGAGCGCCGCCGGCGGGCCGCCCTCGAAAGCGCCCCCGCTCTCGGTGAACGGAAGCACCTTGAGGATGCGGCGTGTCCCGTCGCGCTCGAGCGCGAAAATCCCGCGATTCTCCTGGCCGGAGTTCGCGAGCCGCACGGCCTGCGCCCCGTCCACGACGGCGTCCGGGCTCATGCGGCTGACCTCGGCGGGCATCGCCGCGCCCAGAGCGGCCTCGAGCCGCGCCTCTTGCGGGGCCAGGCCCGCGGTCTGCTCGAGGAGGCTCCGCGCCGGAGCAAGATCATTGGACGGAGCGGAAAGCCCCGCCGGGTCCGCGGCCAGCCCGAGCGCGGCCGGGGCGATCGCCGTCGGCGCCGCGTGAAGGGCGCCGGGCAGGCGCTGCGCCTGCGCGCCGAACGCGCTCGAGGCCAGGAGAAGGGCGAACGCGCCTCTCATCGCCACAGGTTAGCGCCTTTCGTCGGGCGAGGGATGGGCCGATCGGGCCCGGCCCCCGGGATTTTCGGCCTAGGAGACCAGGAGCCAGGAGTAGCTCGAGGCGAGCGAGTCGTAGAGGTGCTTGGCTCTCAGCACCCTCGCGGTCATGAACGCGAGCAGGGAACCCAGCATGACCGGCAGGAGCATCTGGTGCTGGCCGGTCATCTCGAAGATGATCACGAAGGCCGTCATCGGGGCCTGGATGGTGCCGGCGAGGAAGGCCGCCATTCCCACCAGCGCGCAGGCGTTGGCGGAGCCGCCGGCCAGGAGGCTCAGGTCCGAGCCCAGCGCGGCTCCGATCGCGAGGCAGGGCGCGAAGATGCCGCCGGCGATCCCCGACCAGTAGGTGAACAAGGTCGCCGCCATCTTCGTGAGCGGGAAGGCGAGCGCCCAGGGCGCCCAGGCGCCGGTGAGCAGCGCCTGCGCCGCGCCGTTGCCCGGCCCCTCCATCCAGCCGCCCCCCCGCCGGGCGAGGAGCAGGAGACCCACCGCCAGGAGCGGCGGCGCCGCCCAGCGTCCCCACGAGCCGTTGAGGCTCGAGACCCGGCGGCGGCCCCAGACGATCGCCGTGGAAAAAAACGCTCCCAGCGCCCCGCCCAAAAGCCCGATGAGCACGACCGCGCGGACCGGGACGTCCGGCGCGTCCTGCAGGCGGCCGAAGTAGCCGTACTCCCCCGTCATCGCCTTGGCCGCGATCGCGGCGACGATGATGGCCATGAGCACCGAGTCCTTGATGCTCGCGAAATAGCTCCCGCTCAGCTCCTCGATGGCGAAGGTCACGCCGGCGAGCGGGGTGTTGAAAGCCGCGGCCAAGCCCGCCGCGCCGCCCGCGACCACCGCCGAGCGCGGGTCGAAGGACAGGCCCAGCGCGCGGCGGAAGAGGACCATGACGCCCACGAAGGCGCAGGCCGCGACGTGGACCGTGGGGCCCTCGCGCCCGGTCGAGGCTCCGGCCCACAGGCCGAGGAGGAGCGCCGCCGCCTTGACGAGCATGGTCCGCAGGGAGACCAGGGGAAACAGGCGCTTCTCCGAGGCCGGGTCCATGTGGCGGGCGGCGAAGATGGCCTGGGGGATTCCGGCCCCGTCCGCCAGGGGCGCCACGCGCTGGATGAGCTCCACCGAGATCAAAAAGAGAGCCGGCGTCGCCGCCCAGCGGAGGCCGCCCAGGCTCTCGAAGCTCAGGCGCCGCGCCAGGACCCACTCGAAGGCGCGCATGAAGACGACGCAGACGGCTCCGGTGACGGCCGCGGCCGTCAAGCTGCAGGCCAAAGCCGCGCCGTAGCGGTGGCGCAAGGCTTGGCGCGAGAGCTCCCTCAGGAAACGCATCTCCACGATTGTAGGAAATCGCGCCTAAGCCGCCGCCGTGACTTTGGTCACAGCGTCGCGGCGTCGAGCGAGCGCCAAAGGTACCAGCTCGCCACCGAGCGAAAAGGGCGCCAGGGCTCGGCAGCCCGGGCCACCTGCTCGGGCTTGGGGTGCCCGCGCAGGCCGTAGAGCAGGCCGACGGCCCGCTGGACCGCGAAATCCCCCGTCGGCAGCACGTCCGGGCGGCCCAGGCGAAAGAGGAGGAACATGTGCGCCGTCCAGGGGCCGATGCCGCGCACCCGGGTGAGGCGCTCGATCAGGGCCTCATCGGAAAGGACGCGGGCTTCGCGGAGCGTGGGCACCTCGCCGGCGATGGTCTTGGCCGCCAGGTCCTTGAGGGCCGCGAGCTTCGCCGCGGAGAGGCCCGCCGCCCGCAGGCGCGGCGCGCTCATGCGGGCCAACGCGCGCGGCTCGAGCCCCGCGCGCCCGAAGAGCGCCTGCACCCGGGCGTAGATCGTGCCCGCGGCCTTGCCGTTGAGCTGCTGGTAGACGATCGCCTCGGCCAGGGCCTCGAAGGTGCCGCTCGTGCGCTCCGGCGTGAAGGTGAAAGGCCCGACCCGGGCGATGACGCTGGCCAGGACCGGGTCCGCGGCCTTCAAATGGGACACCGCCCGCCGCGGATCGTAGGAGAGGCGTCCCATGGCACATGATATACTCCTTCCTCGCAGCGCGCCATGCCTTCCCTCATAATGCTCCTCTCCGGCGCGGCCGCCCTCGCCTACGAGGTGGTCTGGATGCGGATGCTCGGGCGCGCGTTCGGCGTGACGGTGTACGCGGCCGCCGCCGTGGTCGCGGTCTACATGGCCGGCCTGGCCCTGGGCGCCGCCGCGGCCGCCAAGCCGCGCCCCGCCCACCGCGCCCTGGCCCCGGGCCTGCGCGTATACGCCGCGCTCGAGACGGCGCTCGCCTTGGCCGCGCTGGCCGGGACCGCCTGGCTCGCGCGCCTTCCCGCGCTCCTATCCGCCCGCGGCTACGATGCGCCCCTCGCGCTCGGCTGGCGGGTCCTCCTCTCGCTCCCCGCCCTCCTGCCCGCCACCTTCCTCATGGGGACGACCTTGCCGGTCCTCGTCCGGCGCCT
>DATLOS010000096.1:0-4074 GCA_035536155.1 Elusimicrobiota bacterium | reverse complement strand
GAGCCCGCCCAGCGCGCCCCGCCGCCTCCTCCCGGCGCTCGGCGGGCTCGGCGCGCGGCAGCAGCGGGCGCAGCGCCAGGTAGTCGGCCCGCAGCGCCTCCTTCGGCGCCCGCTCGAGGATCATCGTCGTCTCGTGGCGGTTGGCGTAGTCGAGGACCGCGCCGAGGCCACTGGCCCCCAGCCGCCCGGCGTACTCCCCCCAGATCTTGCCCTGACCCAGGGCCGCGTGCATGTCGGGCCCGCGCCCGAGCTCCCGGGCGCTGTCGTTGCAGTGGATCATCACGTGCGGTATGGCCGGGGCGTGGGTCTCGAGCCCGCGGAACCAGCCCTCCGCGGCCGCGCGGGTCCGGAGGTCGATGCCGCTGGTCCAGAGGTGGGCGGTGTCGGCGCAGAGGCCGACCCGCCGGCCGGGGTCCAGCGCCCGGGCCTGCTGGAACAGCGCGCCGAGCTTCGCCGGGGTCTCGTAGTAGGTCTCGCGCGGCGTCACGCTGGGCGTCTCGAGGTACAGCACCACGTCCGGCGCGTCGCGGCTCAGGAGCCGCGGCAGGCGCGCCAGGACCGCCGAGGCCGGGCGCTTCGGCAGGTGGACGACCAGGCCGCAGATCCCCGCGGCCTGGCACGCCTCGGCCTCGCGCTGGACGAACTCGGCCGCCGTGGGGTCGGTCCAGGGGTTGCCGCAGTAGACGCTGTGCGCGACGACGCGCAGGCCGGACCGGCCGACGTACTCTCGCAGCTCCTTGGCTTCGCCCGGCCGGAGGGTGAGGCGGCGCTCGCGGGGGCCGGCCACGAAGACGGCCGCCGCGCCGATGGCGACGCCCGCGTCGGTCTCGGCCTCCCGCCGGGCCGCCTCGATGTGCGCCGCCAGCGGCGCCTTCGCCCCGGCGTGGTAACGGTTGACGTGCGGTCCCACTCGGGCACCCATCGCCTCCCGGGCGGCGGCTCCAATGTGCTAGGCGAAGGCCCCCCAGGTCTCGGCGCCGCGCTCGAGCACGTCGGGCCCGGGCCCGAGCTGGCGGGCCTGGACCGCGAGGAGGTCGGCCGCGCGGTTCCCCTTCCAGAGGAGCGCGGCCCGCGCCCCGCCGTCCGGGCCGGGCGGCGGCGCGTGGCCCTTCACGTGGGTCAAGACCACCACGGCCGCCCGCGCGCGGAGGCGCGCAAGCAGGGCCTCCGCGGCCTCGAGCAGGTCCAGGTTCTTGAGCTCGCCGGCCGTCGCCTTCCCGCGGCGGGCCGGCAGCCACGTGTCCAGGGTCTGGATCGCGATCCGGCTGTCCGTGACGAGCTCGACCCGGCCCCGCACGCGGGCGCGCAGCAGCGCCAGGAGCCCGTGCGCGACCGCCAGGAGCTCGGCCCGGTTGTTGCTCGGCGCCGCCGCCGCGCCGGCCGGCCCGAGCGCGGCCGCGCCGGCGAGCGCGCCGTCGAAGCGGTACGTCTGCGGCGCGACCTTCCCCCAGACGGCCGCGCCGCGGGCGAACATCCGGCCGGCGAGGACCACGGCGAAGCCGGCGCGGGCCCCGGGCTGGCCGTTGGCCGAGCAGGCCCCGTCGCAGAACGCGAACGCCGGCGCCAGGTTGTCCCACGCGACCGCCGGCACGGCGGCGAAGTGCGGGCAGTTCGCGAACCGCGCGGCCGGCGCGAGCCGGTTGTCGGCCTGGGGGCTGGGGTGCGACCAGGTGTGGACGCGGTGGCCGTTCGCGAGCGCGAGCCGGCCGAAGACGCCCGCCGGCTTGCCCCAGAGGAAGAAGTGCAGCGGCGGCTCGCGCCGCCGGCTGAGGGCCCCGACGAGGGCCCTGATGAAGGGGCGCCAGAGGCCGAGGTGCGCCCCGGTCTCGCCCGGCCGCGTGGTGAGCGCCGTGTTCAGCAGGAGCACGCCCTGCGCCGCCCAGGGCCCGAGGTCCCCGCACTCGCCCGCGAGGCCGGGGCGCGGGCGGCGCAGGCCGCACCGCGCGAGGCAGGCGAACACCTGCCGCAGGGAGGGCTGCACCGCGCGGCCGCGCGGGCTGGAGAACGCGAGGCCTTGGGCGACGCCGGCCTCGGCGTACGGGTCCTGGCCGAGGATCACCACCCGCGTGTCGCTCGGCCGGCCGTAGCGGAAGGCCTCGAGCACTAGCTCGGCCGGCGGAGTATAGGGCTCGGTCTCGAGCTTCGCCGAGACCCGCGCCAGTTCGGTCCGGTCGAAGAGCTCGAGCCACTCCGGGCGGACGCCGGCCACCCACCGGGCCGGCACGCCCTTGATCTCGCCCCCTTTCGCGTCAACAGGCGTGGCCATCGGACTGGATCGTCCGTTTCAATTCGCTCGCAGATTTGAAAGGGCCGAGCGGCCAGAAATGACTCTGCAGGCAACCTCATCCGCGTCGGACTCGAAAACGCTACACCTCGACACCGAGGGCAAGTCGGTTCCCCCTCTGGACGAGAAGCGCAGCGCGGGCCTGACATGGCCGGTCCTGAAGGCGGATGACCCTGACGATCTGTGGGGCTTGAGCCCGTACAGCTCCGGCAGCACGTACAGCTCGGGCGCCTCGTACGGGTCCGACGGCATGTACAGTCTCGGCGGCCCGTACAGCTCGAGCGGCTCGTACGGCTCAGGCAGCTCTGGCGGCTCGTACAGCTCGGGCGGCTCGTACAGCTCGGGCAGCTCGTACGGTTCCGACCCGTACAGGTCGTACGGCTCGAGCAGCTCGTACAGTTCCGCCTCGTACGGCTCGAGCAGCTCGTACGGTTCCGGCTCGTACAGCGCCGGCGGCGTGTACGGTTCGGCCGGCTCTGGCGGCGTGTACGGCTCGTACGGCACCGGCAGCGCGTACATCGACGCGTACGGCTCGGACGAGTACGGTTACTCGGAGGATTACGACACCGAGGTGCCCGCCGGGACCTCCAGCGCGGCTGGGCGGCACTCCTCCCCGGAACTGGTCGCGGCGATCCGCGAGCTGGCCGGCGCGGCCCGCCAGCTGACAAAGGTCGTAGAGGGCTTGCCCGCCGCGCTCGCCCGCATCGCCGGGGGCGCGCTGGCCCGGTGGGAGGCCGCGTCCGGCCCGCCAGGCCCGGCCCCGCCCAGCGCAGGCACCCGCGAGCCCGCGCCCGGCGGCTCCAGCGCGGAGCAGAGAGCCCCCCTCGCCACAGACCGCAATTGAAGCGGCCTTTTTAGCGCAGATGAGCGCCAGCCGGCAGAACATGCGCGATATTTTGGCGAGGGAGCTGCGGGAGGCCCTCTGCCGGATCGAGAGCCCTTCGGCGCCCGACGACGTCCTAGGCGGCGCCGCACTCAGCGAAGCGCAGGCCGGCGGCCCCGCGCTCCAGGCCGCGGCGGCCGCGCTCGAGGAGGCCGCCTGGGCCGGCGAGAGCGCCCCAAAAAGCGGCGAGCCCCCCCGCCGGGCCTACCTGCAGCGGGTCAACACGGCCCGGCAGGGCCTGGGCCAGCCCGGCGGCGCGTTTCCGGACGACATCATGGGCGCGCGCCTCGTGCGCGGGCTGGCCGCCGCGCACGAGGTCCTCCAGCGCGGGGCGCGCGAGGCGGCCCCGGCGCCGCGGAGGCTGATCCTCGCCCGCTATGTGCGGGTCCTGCGCCGGACGCCCGCCTTCGCGGCCGACCGCGGGCGGACCCTCGCGACGGCCACCAGCCTCGAGGCCGCGAGCCTGCGGGCCGCCCAACGGGCCTGCAAGGAGACCGACACGCCCTGCACGCTGGACTGGGGCTCGCCCGCGTTCGTCTCCGCTTACAGCACCCGCAGCGGCACGCTCCTCCGCCTGCTCGACCCCCAGAGCGCGGCCTGCCGCGCGTACGGGCCGGTCCTCGCGGAGCGCCTGCTGTCGGGCGGCCTCCGGCCGGAGGACGCCGCAGAGCTCACCGAGAGCGAGCTGTGCCCCCCGGCGCTGGCCGCAGAGAAGGCCGAGATCGCGCGCCGGTCGGGGCAGCAGGTGCAGGTGCGCGAGTCGGCGCTGTTCCGCTGCCCCCACTGCTCGGTCCGGCGCTGCACCTACCAGCAGGTGCAGCGCCGGTCGCTCGACGAGGCGCCCGACTTCCTGTGCTACTGCCTGGGCTGCCACCGGAACTTCGTCGGGCGCTAGGCGCCCGGCCGC
>DATLOS010000095.1:0-7722 GCA_035536155.1 Elusimicrobiota bacterium | reverse complement strand
CGGACCTCTACGTGAGCGTCCACGCCAACGCCCAGCCCGTGACCGCCGATCCCTTCGAGGCGCCGCGCGGCTACATGATCTTCTACTACCAGCCGCAGAGCCGCGCGCTGGCCGACGCCGTCCACGGGAGCTACCGGCGCTCCTTCCCGGAGCTGACCGACGAGTTCGTCCGCTGGGGGGACCTGGCGGTGTGCCGGGAGCCGCAGATGCCGGCGATCCTCGTGGAGTCGGCCTACATGATGCTGCCGGAGCAGGAGGAGCTGCTTCGCCAGCCCCACCACCAGGAGCGCTTCGCCAAGGCCATGCTCGACGGCATCCGCGAGTACTTCTCGGCCTACCGCCGCGTCCAGCTCTCCAGCGAAGCCGAGAAGCGCGCCGCCCGCGACTAAAGAGTAAGGCCCCGCCCTCCTTTCGGAGAGCGGGGCCCTTCCTCCGCCACCTCCCGAACGCGGCCTACTGGGTCACGGTCTGGGGCGCCGGCTCCGGCAGCCGAGTCTGCCGTACCTGGGCCAGGCTGCCCTCGATCTCGCCCTTGACCGCGGGATCGGTCTCCACCGCCAGGCGCGCCACGAGGAGGTCCTCGCCGGCGCCGGGCTCGATGCCCTGATTCTTCACGGCGTCCGGCACGATGCGCGCCACCATCCGCCGGACCTGCGGATCGGCGGAGGCGACGCGCTCCTCGACGTCCTTCATGGTCTTGCGGGTGAGCGACGGCCGCAGCCAGACCACGCGCAGGGCGCGGGCCAGCTCGTCGCCGTCGGCCGAGCGGATGTGCTCGGAGAGCATGCGCCCGCTGAACCAGGGCATGGTCCTCGCGTCCTTGAGCAGCCCCTGCTCCTCGAGCCGGGCCAGCACCTTCCCCATGAGCTCGGGCTTGTCCAGGCTCTGGATCTCGACCGCGCAGGCCCGGAGCGCCGCGCTCCCCGTCTCCTTATCGAGCAGCGCCACGAGCTCGGGCTCCGCCTTGCGGCCGAGGAGGCGCCGCAGGAGCGGGGCCTTGAGCTCCGCCGGAGCGGCGTCGCTGCGGGCGATCGCCAGCCCCTTCTCCGTCACGTCGCCGCCGCGGATGGCGCCGGGCTCGAGGAGCAGCTTCGCCGCCTCGAGCTTCATCTCGTCCGGCCCCGAGGCCATCACGTCGGCGGCGAAGTGCCGCGCCGTGTCGCCTCCCACCTGGGTCATCAGGAGCCGCAGCGCCGCGGAGCGCACCCCGGCCGCCTCCGGCGTCTCCTCCGTCGCCTCCGAGTACGCGTCGATGAGCGCCCGGGACACCGTCTCCTGGCCCTCGCCGGAGAGCTTCTGCTCCGAGCTGTCCAGCATGGCCAGCGAGATGGCGTCGAGCGCCTCCTTCTTGCCCGAGACGTCCTTGCCGCCCAGGGCCGGCAGGAGCGTCTTGACGATCTCCTCCGCGCTCATCGGCCTGGGCTCCTGGACGCTCTGGGGAGCGACCTTCCGCGACGCCACCACGACGGGCTCCTCGGCCATGCGCGCGAGCGGGACATACACCCCGAAACCGATTGCGGCCACGCCGCTCGCGGCCCCGAGGACCTTCCACGCAGTGTTCATACTTTCCTCCGGTGCGGACGCCGCGTCACGAGCTTGCGGCGTCCGTCCTCGGGAATACGCGAGGGGGGCCGGCTTTATTTCATGCCCTTCCCACCGATATAGGCCTTTGGGCCTATTTTTGACCGCGCCCAAGGGTCATGGTTGCGTAGGTCCTTCCGGGGCCAGGGTATGGCATGGCGCTGTCAAGACGGCTCTTCCGGAAGGCGACGGCGGCGGCACTCGCGCTCTCGCTCGGCGTCGGCCCGACGCCCGCGGCGTGGGCGGAAGACCCCGTGACAACGCGACCGGCTCCCATCTTGACGCAGCGCGCGAGCGGGGGGACCGAGCCCCGGATGGAGCTTCCGATCCCTCCTGCGCCGACGCGGACGCTGCGTCCGGGAGGCCCTCCCAACACCTCGATCACCGTGCCCATCGAGCCGCCCGCGCGGACGGAGACCCGTCCTTCCCCGACCGCTCCGACGCAGCCGGCGGCCCCGCCCCCGCGGCAGACGGACGCGCCCGCGCGGCCGGCGGCGCCGGCCGCGGCCCGGCGCGAGGCCGCGAGCCCGGCTCCGGTCGCGGCGGCGGTCGCGCCGAGGGCTCCGGGCCCCCTGCTCGCTTCGGCCAAGCCGGCGTACGGCCCCGCCCTTCCGGATTATCTACGGCCCGGCGGCGCCGGCGCGGCCGCGCCGTCGCCGCGCGCGCCGCGTCCCGGCTCCTCGGCGCGGAGCCTGGAGAGGGCGGTTTTCGGGCCGGAGGCCGGCGCGCCGCGCGCTTTGCGGGCGGCGGCTCCCGCGGAGCTCGGGGCCAGGATCGATCTTCTGTTCGATCGCGGCCGCGCCCGCGGAGGCGAGGAGATCTCGCTCGCGCTCCCGCGCGGGCAGGGGGACGAGGCCCCGCGCGCTCGCGCGACGGCGCCGATGCGCCAGATCCCGGAGAACCTCAAGCTGAAGGCGGCGGGCGGCCGGGTCCTGCTCCTAGGCAAGCCCTTCCTCGCGGACGGCGCCGTCTCGCGGGAGCTCTTGGAGGCGATCGCGGGCGAGGAGGCGGAGTCCGAGGCGGCCGTGCGGCGCCTGGCGGCCATCGGCGTCGGCCCGGAGAAGGACCTGCGGGAGCTGATCCAAGGAGTGCGGCGCCAAAACGGGCGCTTCGTGATGCCGGAGGTCCTCGAGAGCATTCTCCTGGGCTTGGCGGAGCGCCTGCCGGACCTGCGTCCCAAGCGCTCCCATCTCCGGGCCTTCCACGCGGATCCCATCGCGGGAGGCAAGCTTGGGGATATGATCCTGGCCGAGGAGCGCGAGAGCGCCGAGGAAGCCTCGCTCCTGCTGGGGCCGGCCCGGGCTTCCGCGCGCATTCTCGTCAAAGCGGGCGCCCCGGAGCAGAAGCGGCGCGCGGCGGCCGCGCTCGCGGCGGTCCTTCGTCAGGGCCGCGGCGCCCCGGAAGGGGCCCGCGAGACGGCGCTGGAGCTCATGCCGAAGACCGCCCCGGCGGCGTGGCTCGAGGCCGGCGCCGCGGAGCTGGACGCCGCCGGCCCGGGAGGCTGGGCGCCGGGCGCGCCTTCGCTCGCGCGCGGCTTGCGCGCGGCCGCCGAGGAGGCCGGCTGGGCTCGGTGGCGGCGCGCGATCGAGGCGCGGCTCGCGGCTCTCAAGGTCCCCGGAGGCATCGAGCGCTGGGAGGAGGCCCGCTGGTCCCATCCCGACGGGCGCGCGGTCGCCGGCGTGGCCTATTACTCTCCAGCGGGCGGCTGGACGTTCGAGACGCCCGGCGGCTTTCGCGCCGCGATGCTCCCCGACGGCACGTTCATGGACCACGACCCGGAGAGCGGGCGATCCCGCGTCGTCTCGGCGAAAGGCCGGCTATATTCCGATCTTCGCAAGGGCCTCTACTTCCGCTCCCGCTCGGAAGACGCTCCCCCCGTGGAGTGGCGGCCGCTCGAGGGGCGCCGGGGATTCGAGGCGCGGGTGGGGGACAAGGCCTTCGTCGTCGAGCCCGAAGGCGAGGAGACGCTGACCTTGCGGGACGCCGGGGACGGCATCCGCGTCTTCCGCGAGCGCGCGGGCCGCGAGGAGCTCTTCCAGGAGCTGCTTTCGGACGGCCAGCAAATCGTCCATCTCGCCGGCGGCGCCGGGCGGCGCTTGCGCCGGGAGGAGCAGGCCGAGCTCTCCGGCAAGGGGAGCGGCGCGTACTGGAACGCGAACCGGGGCGGCGGCATCTGGGTCCTGGCGCCGGAGGTCCTGCGCGGCGGACACGCCGCGGGCTTGGACGAGCTCATGGGGCCGGCGCGCCGGGCGCGGCTCGAGGCCTATCTGCGCTCCACTTCGGCCATGACGGTCCCGGCCGGCCGGGGCGGCAACGTCGTGGCGGGGGACGACGAGTATCGGATCCTGGCCGCGGCGATCTCGGGGAGCGCGGTGGACGCGGGACAAGCCGCGGAGCGCCGCTATCTCCTCCAAGGCGTGTTCTACGAGCGCGACGCGGGCCGGCTGACCCTGTCGATCGCCGTCGCGTATAAGGGAGACAAGCCGACCGCCTGCCGGCACGTCCTCATCGACCTCGACGAGCCGCGTTGGGTCCAGACCTACGTGTTCGCGCGGAACCCCCACGCGTGGCAGCTCGGGGCGCAGTCCCATCGCTTCAGCCAGCCGACGTCCGCGGACGGGCGGGAGCGCTTCGGCCGGCTCGAGGTCTCCATCCCCGACGAGACGGTCCTGTCGGAGACGGGCGCGGTGAGATGGCGCTCGAAGGAGGTGTGGAGCGCGCAGAACGGCGGCCTGAGCCTCCAGTCCGACACCGGGATCTCGGCCGCGTTGGCGGAGGTCCCGGGCGTCGCGGGCGTCGCGTGGCAAAGCGTCAAGTCCGCCGCCGGCACGGTCGGCCATTACGGCGGCTACGTCATCGAGCCGTTCCGCTCCGCCTTCGTGGCGGAGGTCTCCCTCGTGTCGCGCTTCTCGCCGGCGGTCTGGGTCGCGTTCAGCGACCGGGAGGTGGCCGTCTTCAAGCGGGTGTGGGACGACTACACGACGCTTCAAGCGGCCCCTTACTGGAGGCCGCTGGAGAGCGAGGAGGGAAGGCTGACGACGTACCGCTGGACCGTGGGGCGCCTGTCCGAGAAGGAGCGGCGGCTGGTCGACGGCTATCTCGACGCCGAGGTCAAGAAGCTCTGGCAGCAGCAGGCCCTCCAGGGCGCGGACGGCCGCGCCCTCGTCCAGGAGGCGCCCGAGCCGACGGAGCGACAGCGCGCCGACATGGCGGCGTACAAGTTCGGCTGGGCGAACCTCCCGCGGATCTACATCGATCAGGCCTCCGAGAAATGGGAGAAGGGCGAGCGCGCCGCCGCGGTCGCCGACTACGCGAAGGCCAGCCTGCCGATCCTGCTCGAGACCATCGTGGTCGCCGACGGCGTCTCCTCCGCGATGCAGGGGCTGCGCGCGATGACGGCCGCGCGCGCGTTGGGGGTCACGACCGAGAGGATCTTGGCCCTGGAGCGCATGGCGGCGGCGGGAGAGCAGCTCACCGTCGCCGAGAGCGCGGCGCTCCAGAGCATGCAGGCGGCCGCGCTGCTCGAGGCTGGAGCCTTCGTCGTCCCGGCCGGCATCGAGGCCGTCGACGCGAGCGGCGGCCTCCTCTCGGCCCGCGACGCCCAGGAGCGCAAGGAGGCGTCCGAGCGCTTGGTGCGGTCCGTGCCGATGTTCGTCGTCATGGGCGGGAGCTATTCCCTCCGCGCGCTCAAGGGGTACGCGGACGCGCTGGCCCGGGACGTCGAGGCTCTTCGATCGACGGTCGAGGCGCGCCGCCAAGGCGCGCTGGCCGACGCCCTGCGCAGGCTGGAGGTGGACCCGGAGGCGCGGGCCCGGTGGAAGGACATGTCCAAGGCGGAGGTCGCGCAGGAGCTGCACGAGGTCTTGGAGGCGCGCCTGCGCGGCCTCGACGGCGACGCCTTGGGCCCCGGCGAGACTTTGGCTCGAGCGCAGGGGCTGGTGGATGCCTATGCGCTGCTTGCGCGGGCGCTCGGAGCCGGCCCCGAGGTCTCGCTCGAGGGGCTCGCGGGGGAGCCCTCCGCCCCGGAAGGGCCGGCCGGCGCGCGCTTCGAGCTCGTCGCGCCCGAGCCGTCCCCAGAGGACGCGCCCGCGGGGCGCACCGTCATCTACGCCGACAACAACGTCCTCGCGGCCGCGCAGAACGTCGGCGAGACCCATCACGACGCGGCCCTGGCCGCGGTGGACGCCGGCGCACGCGTGACGCCGGACGTCGTCATGGAGCAGTTCGACGGAAAGGGCTGGACGAGCAGGCTGCGCTGGCTCCTGAAGAGGCGGGATCCCTCCTTCAAGGCGGGGCCCGCGGTGAAGGCCGCGGAGAACGGACCGGGAACGGTGGAAGAGCGCGTCCAGGCGGTGCTGGAGGCGGCCGGCGTCCCGGAGACGGAGCGCCCGGCGATCGCGGCGGAGCTGGAGCGCGCTCAAGGCGAGCGGCGGGCCGCCGCCCGGCAGTGGTTGGACGCGCGCTTGAAGGACGGCCGGCTCCGGGTCGCCGCCATCGAGGGCGATCCGGTCCGCCAGGAAGGGCAGAGGGAGCTGGTCTCGCTCCTGCGCGGGAAAAAAGATCCCGAGGGAAAGGGAGCGGGGCAGGGCCTTTCCCCGCAGGACGCGCAGGTGGTCGCGGCCTGCATGATGGACGCGCAGGCGAACGGGTTCATCCCGGTCCTGCTCACCGTCGACGGCGGCGTGGCGGAGAACGTCTCGGTGCTGGGCAAGGTGCTGGAGAACCCGGCGAAGAGGGGGGATTGGCGGGCGAAGAAGTTCGCCGAGCTGGCCGCGCGATTTCCCGGCCTGACCCTGCCGGAGACCCGCGCCCCCGAGCCGCCCGCGGCGGAGGCGGGGCCGCCGGACGCCGGACAGCCGGGAGGCCTCGAGGGACTCGTCGCCGCGGTCGAGGCCGACTGGGCCTCCGGAGCGCGCGGCAAGAGCGGGCTGACCACCGCGCGCACGTCGGCGCCGGCGACGCATCCCGGCCTCTTCGTCAAGGAGGGCGGTTCCTCGCTCCTCGGCCGCGCCTTGTGGAGCGCGGATCGCTGGACCATCGAGCTCCTCGAGCGCTCCTTCGGCTACGAGGAGACGGAAGTCGACGGCGTCTCCCTGCGCCGCCTGCATAGGGTACCGATCGCTCCGTATCTTTACTTGGATCGGCCGGACGGCTCTTGGCTCGTCATGCAGAGGGCGGAGCTCGCGGAAGGCGGGAGCCCGGAGGCGCACCGGGCGGTGTTTCATCTTCTGGGCCAGCTCTCGAGGGCGGGCGTATTCTGGCTGGACCCGCACCCGGGCAACATCGGCTTCCTTTTCCAGAAAGCCGGCAAGGCGATCCCCGTGATCATCGACTACGGCTGGATGTTCCCCGCCGGAATCCTCAACCTGGCGTGGGCCGCGCGCTTGGCGATGAACGCGAATTTCCGCCTGTTCCGCAGAGGCCTCTATTGGATCAAGCAGGAGCTCAGCCTCCGGGCCGCGCTCGACTTCCTGGCGAACCCGTTCGCGCCGCTGTCGGAGCTCCTCGGGCGCTTCTCGAAGGCGGATGAGGCGCTCCCGGAAAAGTCGGGGCGCCGGCTGATCGAGGGCTTCTTGGACTGGGCCTTCCCGCCGTCGAGGATCCCCGGCGGCCGCGAAAAGCCGCCGACTCAGTAGTCGGGCGCCGGGGAGCCCGCGCTGGCGACGTCGCGCACGCGCTCGGCCCGGTCGAGCATGCGGCGGGCCAGGTCGAAGCGCTTCTCCAGGCGGTACTGCTCCGCGAGGAGGCGCCACGAGGCGGGGTTCTTCGGCTCCCGGCGCGTCCAGTCGCGCGCCGCGGCCAGGGCGAGATCCTTGCGGCCCAGGATGAGGTAGAGGTCGGCCAAGTCGGCCTTGTAGCGCGGCTCGGGGCAGGCGGCGAGGGTCTCGGCGGCCTCGCGCCAGCGGCCGCGCGCGCGCAGGACCTCGCCCGCGCCGCACTCGCCGCCGGCGCCGGGCGCGAGCGCGATCTCGTCCCGGTAGAGCGCCAGCAGGCGCTCGCGCGCCTCCTCGGAGGAGGGGATCGTCCCGTCCGGCGCGAGGGCCTGCGCGGCCATCCCGCGCGCCAGCCACGCCTCGGGGTGCCAGCGCGGGACCGCGGCCAGCGGAACGGCGGCCTCCTGCGGATGGCCTTGGCGCAGGA
>DATLOS010000094.1:0-6467 GCA_035536155.1 Elusimicrobiota bacterium | reverse complement strand
GTAGGGCAGCTCCGGCAGATAGCCGACCGAGCCCAGCGCCTCCATGCTCCCGGGCTCCCGGCCGAACACGCGCACGCTTCCCGACGTCGGGCGCAGGAGGCCGAGCGCCAGCTTCATGGTCGTGGTCTTGCCGTTGCCGTTGAGGCCCAGGAGGCCGAAGACCTCGCCCTCGGCGACCTCGAGGGAGAGCTCCGAGACGCCGCGGGTCGCGGTGACCATGCCCAGATGCGAGCGGAGGTAGGTCTTGGTGACTTTATCGAAGGAAAGCGCCGGCGGCATCGCCGCTATTCTAGCTAACTAGAGGACGACCCAGCGCGTCGAGGTCAGGCCGTCGAGGGCGGCGAGCTCGCCCCGCACCGCCGGGGGGATGTCCTCGTCGACGGTGATGACCATGACCGCCTCGCCGCGCGCGGAACGGCGGCCGACGCGCATGTCGGCGATGTTGACGCCGTGGCGGCCGAGCAAGGTGCCCACGCGGCCGATGACGCCCGGCCGGTCGTTGTTGGTCAAGATCAGCATCTTGCCCTTGGGGCTCACGTCCACGAAGAGCTGGTCGAGGCGCACGATGCGCAGGTCTCCGTCCGGGCCCACCAGGCCCGAGACGCTCTGCTCGCCCTTGTCCGTGACGGCGGTGACCGTGAGCAGGCGGGTGAAGCCCTCCGGGGCGGGCCCCGCCGAGTCCGAGAACTCGATGCCGCGCTCCTTGGCGAGGATCGGCGCGTTGATGAAGGAAAGCGACTGCTCGAGGATGGCGGAGAGCACCCCTTTCAAGGCCGCGACCGAGAGCGGGTGGCGCTGGCGGTCCTTGAAGTCGCCCTGGAACTGGCAGCGCACGGCCTTGAGGCCGGAGTCCAACGTCTGTCCGAGGAAGCGGCCGAGCTTGTCGGCCAGGTCCAAGGTCGGGCCGAGGGCCTCGAGGGTGTCCGCGTCGAAGCCCGGGAGGTTGATGGCGTGGCGCGCCAGGCCGCGCTCGAAGAACTCGATGACCCCGGTGGAGAGGTCCTCGGCCACCTTGCGCTGGGCCTCGATGGTGGAGGCGCCGAGGTGGGGGGTGAGGATGAGCCGCGGCGCGCCGATGAGCGGGCTGTCCGCGGGAAGCGGCTCCTTCTCGAAGACATCGAGCGCGGCCCCGCCGAGATGGCCGGACTTGAGCGCCTCCGCCAGCGCGGCGTCGTCGACCAGCTCTCCCCGGGCGCAGTTGATGAGCCGCGCGCCCTTCTTCATCCAGGCGATCGACTCCGCGTTCAGGAGGTGGCGGGTCTTGGGCGAGCCCGGGATGTGCAGCGAGACGAAATCCGCCTTGCCCAGGAGGTCCTTGAGCTCGGCCAGCTCGACGCCGAGGCCCCGCGCCTGCTCGGCGGAGATGAAAGGATCGTAGGCCACGATGGCCATGCCGAACGCCTGCGCGCGCTTGGCCACCTCGCGGCCGATGCGGCCGAGGCCTACCAAGCCCAAGGTCTTGCCGGCCAACTCCACGCCCATGTGCTTGGAGCGCTCCCAGCGCCCCGCCTTCATGTCGGCGTCCGCGCCGGGGAGGCTGCGCGCGAGGCCCAGGAGCAGCGCGAAGGTCTGCTCGCAGGCCGAGATCGTGTTCGCCGCGGGGGCGTTGATCACCGCGATGCCGCGGCGCGAGGCCCCGGCCACGTCGATGTTGTCGACGCCGACGCCGGCCCGGCCGATGAGGCGCAGGGCCTTGGCCTTCTCGAGGAGGGGCCCGGTGATCTTCGTCTCCGAGCGCACCAGCCAGGCGCCGGCGCGGGGGAGGATCGACTCCAGCTTCTCCGGGGTCGGCGCCACGGCCATCACCAGCTCGACGCGCGGGTGCGTCCGCAGGCCCTCGAGGCCCGCGGGGTCGATCTTGTCGGTGACGAGGACGGTGAACTTTCCGTTCTCAGGCATAGGCCAGGTTCAGGCGCCGCGCCAGCGACTTGAGGCCGGCCTCGACGTCCGACTTCTTGATGTAGCCCATGTGGGCGACGCGCACGATCTTGCCCTCGAGCTTGCCCTGCCCGCCGGCGATGGAGATCTTCTCCTCCTTGAGGATGTCGCCGATGAGCTTCTTGCCGTCGGTGCCCTCGGGGAGCCAGGCGGCGGTGAGGATGTCGGCCGGGTCCTTGGAGTAGAGCTTGAGGCCGAGCTTCTTGATCTCCGCGCGGGTGAAGGCGGCCAGGTCCGCGGTGCGCTTCCACACGGCCTCGATGCCCTCCTCGCGGATGAGGCGCAGGGCCTCGGCCTGGGCCGCGACCAAGGTGACGGCGGGGGTGTAGGGCGTCTCCTTCTTGGGCAGCGAGTCGCGCATGGTGCGCCAGTCGAGATAGAAGCGCGGCAGCTTCGCCGCCTCGGCGGCCTTCCAGGCGCGCTCCGAGACGCTGAAGAAGGCGAGGCCCGGGGCGCACATGAGGCCCTTCTGCGAGGCCGCGACCACCACGTCCAAGTTCCAGGCGTCGGCCTCGAGCTCCTCGGCGCCGAGGCCCGAGATCGAGTCCACGACGACGAGCGCCTCCGAGTTCTCGCGCACGACCTTGGCCAGAGTCTTGAGGTCGTTGACGATGCCCGTGGAGGTGTCGGTGTGCTGGAGGAACACGGCCTTCACGCCGGGGTTCTCCTTCAAGGCTTTTTTAAGCTTCTCCGGGTCGGCGGCGCTGCCCCACTCCTCGGCCACGACGACCGGGCTCAGCCCGTAGGCCTTGAGGATCTTCACGAAGCGCTCGCCGAAGGCGCCGGTGGTGTGCGCGAGGGCCTTGTCGCCCGGGGAGAGGAGGTTCGCGACGGCCGCCTCCATCCCGCCGGTGCCCGATGAGGTGAGCATCAGGACGCTGTTCTTCGTGCGGTAGACGTACTGGAGGTCCGCGATGGTCCGGCCGAAGAGCTGGCCGAACTCCGCCGTGCGGTGGTGCAGGATCGGCTCCGACATCTTCTTGTAGACGGAAGGGGGAAGGGGAGTCGGGCCCGGCGTCAGCAGGATGTATTCCATGAGACCTCCGTGATTTCCGTGCGGCTCAAAACGTCACGCCGGCGGGGGCGTGTAGCCCGGAGCCGGGGAGCCCGCCTGGCGCCCTTTCCAATCGGGCGCGGCGGGCGTGCGCGCGGAGCGGCCCTTGCGCGCGACGGGCATCAAAGCGAGGGAGAGGACCTCGTCCACGGAGGAGACGGGCTTGAGCTGGAGGGCCGCCTGCACCTCGGCGGGGATCTCCTCGAGGTCCTTGCGGTTGCCCTCGGGGAAGAGGACGATCTTCACCCCGCTGCGGTGGGCGGCGAGGACCTTCTCCTTGAGGCCGCCGATCGGCAGGACCCGGCCTTGGAGCGTGATCTCTCCCGTCATGGCCAGGCGCTCGATCACCGGCCGGCCGGTCACGTGGCTGGCCAACGCCGTAGCGAGGGCGACGCCCGCGGAGGGCCCGTCCTTCGGGACCGCGCCCTCGGGGACGTGGATGTGGAAATTCCGGTTGCGGAAGATGGCGTCGGAGACTCCGAGGCGGCCGGCCACGGCCTTGATGTAGGAGAGAGCGGCCTTCGCGGACTCCTGCATGACCGTGCCGAGCTTGCCCGTGATCTGGATCTCGCCCTTGCCCGGGTAGCTGATCACCTCGATGTGGAGGATCTGCCCGCCCACCTCGGTCCAGGCGAGGCCCGTGGCCACGCCCACCGCGTTCTGGGACTTCTCCTCGGGCTGGTACTTGGGGATGCCGAGGAACTTGGGGAGGTTCTCCGCGTCGACGGCGACCGTCGCCGGGCCCTTCTCCACGACCTCGCGGGCGGCCTTGCGGCACATGTTGGCGATCTCGCGCTCCAGGTTGCGCACGCCGGCTTCCCGCGTGTACTCCTGGATAGCGCGCTCGAGCGCCGCGTCGGAGATCGCCACCTGGGTCTCCTTCAAGCCGTGCAGGCGGACCTGCTTGGGCAGAAGATGCGCCTTCGCGATCGCGAGCTTCTCGGCCTGGGTGTAGCCGGCGAAGCGCAGGATCTCCAGGCGGTCGAGGAGGCTCACCGGGATGCCTTCGAGCGTGTTCGCGGTGCAGACGAACATCACCGAGGAGAGGTCGAACTCCGAGTCGAGGTAGTGGTCGAGGAAGGTGGAGTTCTGCTCCGGGTCGAGGACCTCGAGGAGCGCCGCCGCGGGGTCTCCGCGCCAGTCCATGCCCATCTTGTCGACCTCATCGAGGAGGAAGACGGGGTTGCGGGTCTTCGCCTTGCGCAGGGACTGGATGATCCGGCCCGGCAGGGAGCCGATGTAGGTGCGCCGGTGCCCGCGGATCTCGGCCTCGTCGCGCACTCCGCCCAGGGAGATGCGCACGAAACGGCGGCCCAGCGCCTCGGCGATGGAGCGCCCCAGCGAGGTCTTGCCCACGCCGGGCGGGCCCACGAAGCAGAGGATGGGGCCGCGGAGCTTTCGGGTCAGGCGCGAGACCGCGAGGTACTCGAGGATGCGGTCCTTGGCCTTCTCCAGGCCGTAGTGGTCGCGGGCGAGGATGTCGGCGGCGCGCTTTAAATCGAGCTTGTCCTTGGTGCGCTTCGACCAGGGCAGCGCCGTCATCCAGTCGAGGTAGGTCCGGGAGACGGTCGATTCCGGGGAGAAGGGCATCATCTTCTCGAGACGGCCGATCTCCTTGAGCGCGGCCTCCTCGGCGGCCTTGGGCATCTTCGCCGCCTTGACCTTCTCGCGGATCTCCTCGATCTCCTTGGCGAAGTCGTCCTTCTGGCGGAGCTCCTTCTGGATCGCCTTCATCTGCTCCGTCAGGTAGTACTCCTTCTGCGTCTTCTGGATCTGCGCGCGCACGCGCGAGTGGATCTTGCGGTCCAAGGTCAGGATCTCGATCTCGCCGTTGACCAGGGCGATCACGCTCTCCAGGCGCTTGGCCGGGGCGCTCAGCTCGAGGAGGGCCTGGCGGTCCTCGACCTTCGTGACGGCCTTGTCGGCGATGGTGTCGGCCAGGCGGCTCGGGTCCGAGATCTGGGCGAGCGCGGTCGCGGACTCCGCCGGCGCCCGGCGGCTGAGCTTGAGGTACTCCTCGAAGACCTGCAGCGCTTGGCGCATCGCCGCCTGGGTCTCCGGCGTGCGCGTCGAGGCCTCCTCGGGGTAGACCAGCTCGGCCTGCCAGTGGCCGGCGGTGGCCGACATCGCGATGCTGGCCAGGCGGACCCGGCATACTCCCTGCAAAAACGCCTTGAGCGTGCCGTCGGGCATGGGGAGGAGATGGTCGATGTAGGCCAGCACCCCCGTCGGGTAGAGGTCGTCGGGGGACGGATCCTCGAGCGCCGCCTTCTTCTGCGTCGTCACCGCCACGAAGTGCCCCGCGCGCATGCCCGCCTCGAGAGCCTTGATCGACTTCTCGCGGCCGACGGAGAGCGACAGCGACGCGTGGGGCAGCAGCACGACCTCGCGCACCGCCAGGAGCGGCAGGCGCGCGGGGCGGTCGGAGGCGGGGGGGGCGGCGGGTTCCACTAGTGCTTTCGGTCGATGATCTCGTCCACGATCCCGTAGGCTTTCGCCTCCTGGGCGGACATGTAGTAGTTGCGCTCCATGTCCTTGAGGAGGGCCTCGGGGTTCTTGCCGGTGTGGACCGACATGATCCGCACGAGCTCCGCCTTGGTCTTATTGAGCTCCTTGGCCTCGATGTCGATGTCGGTGGCCTGTCCGGAGATGCCGCCGTAGACGAGCGGCTGGTGGATCATCACCCGCGCGTAGGGCAGGATGTAGCGGCGGCCCTTGGTCCCGGCGGCCAGGAGGAGCGCGCCGAAGGACATGGCCATGCCCATGCAGATGGTCGTGATCGGGGCCTTGATGTACTGCATGGTGTCATAGACCGCGAGGCCGGCCGAGACCATGCCGCCGGGCGAGTTGATGTAGAGGTTGATGTCCTTGTCCGAGTCCTCGGCGTCCAAGTAGAGGAGCTGGGCGATGATCAGGTTGGCCGAGTCCGTCGTGACGACGCCCTCGGAGCCGCCGACGAAGACGATGCGGTCCTTGAGGAGGCGCGAGTAGATGTCGTAGCCGATCGCGGCGCCCTGGTTCCAACGCTCGAGAATGGTGGGTATCATGATCCCCCAGTATATAATTTACGCCGCTTTCGCGTCCGCGATCTTCGCCGCGCCGCGGATGAAGGTGAGCACCTTGCGCTCGCGCAGGGCAGCGCGCACGTCGTCGCCGCTCTCCTCGAAGAAGCGCTCCACGTCCTTCTTCTGCTCGTCCGACTCCGCGCGCTCCACGTTGCGGACCTTCTCCACGTTGACGTCCTCGTCGGTCACCTCGATCTTCTCCGCCGCGGCGATGCGCGAGAGGATGAACTGCAGGCGCACCTGGTTCTCGGCCTGGGGCTTGATCTTCTCCCGGAGCGTCGCGAGCTCGGCCTCGGGAAGGCCGCGCCCGGAGCCGGCGAGGCGCCGGGTGAGGCGCTCCAGGCTGTGCTCCAGGTGGTGCTCCGCCAAGGTCGGGGGCACCGGGATCTTGTTGGCCGCGAGGAGGGCCT
>DATLOS010000093.1:0-9133 GCA_035536155.1 Elusimicrobiota bacterium | reverse complement strand
CTCCTGGAATCCTACCTGCCTCCGGCCCACCCCGTGCGCCTCGTCAACGTCGAGCGCGCCCAGGTCGGGATGGCCTACGTGCCGCCCGACAAGATCATCGCCTTCCACAAGTCGATCAACTGGTCGGGGCAGGCTCCCACGCCGCTGGACGAGCTGGGCGGCGTCCAAACCGACTGGGCGCCCAAGGCCGCGCGCAACCGCCGAGCGCAGCTGCCCCTCGCCCTCAAGCCCGCCCTGGGCAAGCGCTCCTCCGGCGTGGTCTTCGTCCAGGTGCAGGACCCGCACGGCAACTGGGAGAAAGCCTTCGTCAACGTCACGCGCCTGGGCGTGACCGCGAAGACCTCGCCCGACTCGACCTTGGTCTGGGTCACCTTCCTGCGCACCGGCCTGCCCGTCTCGGGCGCCCGCGTCGAGCTGCGCGGGCCGGACGGCGCCTCCCTGTTCTCCGGCGTCACCGGGACGGACGGCACCTTGTCGGCCCCCGGCTGGAAGGGGCTGGGGATCAAGACCTGGAAGCGCTGGGCCCGCCCCGAGCTCTGGGTCTTCGCGAGCCTCGGCAACGACTTCGCGGCCTTGTCGACCTCCTGGAACGGCGGCCTCGACTCCTGGCGCTTCGGCGTGAACTACGACGCGCACCCGCGTCCCTGGCGCTACGACGCCGCCCTCTTCACCGAGCGCGGCGTCTACCGCTCCGGGGAGACCGTCCACCTCAAGGGCATCGTGCGCGAGCTCGTCCGCGGCGAGTGGGAGCGGGCGGGCCTGCGCGCGGTCCATGTCACCGTGGTCGACCCCCGCGAGGCCGAGGTCTTCAAGTCGACCTTGACCCTTTCCGAGTTCTCCTCCTTCGACCTCGATTATCCGGTGGCCGAGGGCGCGCCCACGGGGTCCTGGAAGATCCGCGTGAGCGACCTGGCCGAGGCGCCGCGGGAGAAGACCGCCGTCGTCCAGGAGGAGCCCAACGACGAGGAGGGCGAGCCCGAGGAGGCCCCGAACGGCGAGAAGCGTCTCAATGCCCAGGCCGAGTTCCGCGTCGAGGCCTTCAAGCCGGCTTCCTTCGAAGTCCATGCCGCGCCGGGCAAGGGCGAGTATCTGGCCGGCGAGGCCTTCTCCGCGGCGATCGACGGCTGGTACCTCTTCGGCGCGCCCATGGCGGACGCGCCCTACGAGTGGAAGCTGCGCCTGAGCCCGTCGGCCTTCACGCCCCCCGGCTTCGAGGGCTATTCCTTCGAGCCGGGCTGGTGGGAGGAAGACCATCGCGAGAGCCGCCTGCTCGCATCCGGGACCGGGATGCTCAGCGCCCAAGGCAAGGGCGAGGCCGCGGCGACGCTCGACCTCGCCGGAAGCGTGCGGCCCATGGCCGCGACCTTGGAAGCGAGCGTCATGAGCCCGGAGCGACAGCGCCTCTTCGGCCGCGCCGCCGCGATCGTCCACGGCGCCAACCTCTACCTGGGAGTGCGCCCGTCGAAGACCTTCCTCGAGAAGGGCCAGCCCTGGAGCGCGGACTTGGCCGCCGTGCGCCCGGACGGCTCGCCGGCGCAGGGGACCGAGGTGAGCGCGTCCCTGATCCGCCGCCAGTGGCTGAGCGTGCAGAAGGCGGGGCTCGGCGGGCGCCTGGAGTGGGTGACGGAGCAGAAAGACACGGAGGTCTCCTCCTTCACCTTCGTCGCCTCCCGCAGCACGACCTCCTGGTCGTACACGCCGACGGCGGTGGGCCAGTACCTCCTCAAGCTCTCGGGCAAGGACGAGGACGGCCGCGCGGTCGCGGCGGGAGACTCCTTCTACGTCACCGGCAAGGGCGAGTCCTGGTGGGCGCGCTCGGACAACGACTTAGTCGAGCTGGTCCCGGACAAGAAGAGCTACAAGCCGGGCGAGACCGCCCGCATCCTGGTCAAATCCCCCTTCGAGCGCTGCCGGGCTTTGGTCACCGTCGAGCGCGAGCGCGTCCTCGAGCGCCGCGTGATCCAGCTCGAGGGCGGCGCCGACTTCCTGCGCATCCCGATCCGGGCGGAGCACGCCCCGAACGTCTACGTCGGCGTGGTCCTCCTCCAGGGCCGGACCGGGCTGGACCGCTACTCCGCGCTCGGCGAGGACGTGGCCAAGCCGCAGGCGAAATTCGGCTACGCCTCGCTGCCGGTCGACCCGGGCGGGCACCGCCTCGAGGTCGAGGTCCGCACCGACACCGGGACGTACCGGCCCGGCGGGACGGTGTCCGCCTCGGTGTCCGTGAAGGACCAGAACGGGCGGCCGGTCGCCGCCGAAGTGACCTTGTTCGCGGTCGACGAGGGCGTCCTGGCGCTGACCGGCTACGCGACCCCCGACCCTTTCGCGGAATTCTACGGCCCCCGCCCGCTCCTCCTCGGCGCCTCGAGCCTCCTGCCCTACATCATCGGCCAGCGCAGCTTCGGCGAGAAGGGCGAGTCGCGGGGCGGCGGCGGCGGCGCCGGCGGGATGGACGGCATCGACCTGCGCTCCCGCTTCCTGCCCACCGCGTACTGGAGCCCGAGCCTGCGCTCGGGGCCCGACGGCCGGGTGCGGACATCCTTCAAGCTCCCGGACAACCTCTCGCGCTTCCGGCTTATGGCCGTGGTCCACGAGGGCCGGGCCTTCGGCTCCGGGCAGTCGCGCTTCGTCGTCAGCAAGCCCCTCCTTCTGCGCCCCAGCCTGCCCCGCTTCGCGCGGACCGGCGACGCGTTCCGAGGAGGCGCGGCGCTCCACAACTACACCGCCCAGGACGCGACCGTGCGGCTGTCCTTGAGCCTCTCGGGCGGCGCGGTCCGCGCCGAGGGCGAGCGGATCCGCGACGTGCTCGTGCCCGCGGGGAAGGCCGTCGAGGTGCTCTGGCCGATGACCGCCGCCGCCGTGGGCAAGACCAAGATCCAGCTGCGCGCGGGGGTGCTCCTCTCGAGCGCGCCGGTCCGCCTCGGGGAGAAGGACGGCCTGGAGTGGCCTCTCGCCGTCCAGCTGCCGCAGCCCCTGGAGCATGTCGCGACCTCGGGCGCGACGGAGTCCTCGGCGCGGGAGCTCGTGCGCCTGCCCGTGGGCGTGAGCTCCGGAAGCCTCGAGGCCTCGCTCTCGCCCACGGCCATGGCCGGCCTCTCCGAGGGCGCGCGCTTCCTCCTCGGCTACCCCTACGGCTGCCTCGAGCAGCGCATGTCCCGCGCCTTCCCCGTCCTGGTCGGCGCCGACCTCACCGCGACCTTCGGCCTGGGCAACGTGGACGCCCTCAAGGCAAAGGCGCGCGAGGTCTTCACCCGCCTGCCCGAGTTCCAGCACTCCTCGGGCGGCTTCGGCTACTGGCCGAACCCGATCCTGCCCGACCCCTATCTCACCGCCTACGTCCTCCACGGCGCCGCCATCGCCAAACGGGAGGGCTACGCGGTGGACCCCGAGGTCCTGCGCCGGGCGACTTCCTGGCTGCGCTCGAACCTCTACAGCCGCTCGGACTGGGCGTATCCCTATCGCCGGAGCGAGGAGTACGCGATGCGCGCCTACGCGCTCTACGCGCTGGCCCTGCACGGCGTGCGCGAGCCGGGAGAGATGAACAACCTCTTCCTGCGCCGCGATCAGCTGCCGCTCGAGGCGCAGGCGCACCTCCTCAAGGCGGCCAAGCTCCTGGACGCGCCGCCCGCCACGCTCAAGGCCTTGCGCGATATGCTCCTCTCGCGGGCGCGCTACTCGCCCACGACCATGCACTTCGAGGACCCGGACGATCAGGAGTTCCTCTGGATCCACGGCTCCGCCGCGCGCACCACCGCGACGGTCCTCCAGGCGATCCTCGAGGCGAGCGGCGCCTTCGCCGGCGACGACAAGGCCGTGCGCTGGCTCATGGAGGAGCGCAAGGACCTCGGCCGCTGGCGAACCACCCAGGAGAACGCGGTGGCGCTCTACGCCCTTCAAGATTATTTCCGCCGTTATGAAAAGGAAACGCCCGCCTTCACCGCGACCGTCGCCTTGGCGGCCCAGGCCTGGAAAGAAGAGTTCCAGGGCCGGACTTTGGAGGCGCGTCGAAAATCCTTCGCGCTCGCCGGAGCCGAGCCGATCGAGGTCCGCGTATCGAAGGAGGGCACCGGCCGGCTCTACTACGTCCTCCGCGCGGGTTATCCCGCCCCCAAGGACCGCCCGGCGCAGAGCGAGGGGCTGTCCGTCAAAAAAGAGGTGCGTTCGCTCTACGGCGGCGGCGCGCGCCTGCGCCCCGGCGAGCGCGGCGTCGTGACCTTGACCGTGGAGACGCCCCAGGACCGGACCTTCGTGGTCCTCGACGACCCGGTCCCCGCCGGCTACGAGATCGTGGACGCCTCCTACGCGGTGGAGAGCTCCGAGGACGCCGCGGCCCTGGAGCAGGCCGCGGGCGCCCGGCCCTGGTGGGGGAGCTTCTTCCGCAGCGAGAAGTACGACGACCGCATCGCGGTCTTCGCGGACTACCTCACCGCGGGTACGCACACCTACTCGTACCTGGTGCAGGCCACCACCCCGGGGACCTATTGGACCCCGCCGACGCGCGTGGAGCAGATGTACCAGCCCGAGGTGTTCGGGACCGCCGCGGGCACGGACGCGCGCGTGGGAGACGAGCCGTGAGCGCGCTCCTGGCGCTCCTCCTTCTGTCCTGCGGCGCGCACGCGGAAAACTCCTCGCTGCGCGTCCTCGACCGCAACGGCGTCGTCCTCCAGGAGTTCTCCGGTCCGGACGGGGAGACGCGCTATCCCGTGTCCCTGGGCCAGGTGTCGCCCTGGGCGATCCTCGCCACCGTCGCCGCCGAGGATCGCCGCTTCTTCTCCCATCCCGGCGTGGACTGGCGCTCCTTGGCCCGCGCCGCCTGGCAGAACGCGCGCAGCGGCCGGGTGGTCTCCGGCGGCTCGACCTTGACCCAGCAGCTGGTGCGCAACCGGAACCCGCGCCCGCGCACCGTCTGGACCAAGCTCCGCGAGGCGGCCTCCGCGCTCCTCCTCGAGCGGGAGAAGAGCAAGCCCGAGATCCTCGAGGAATACCTCAACGCGATCCCGTACGGCAACCGCGCCCGCGGGATCGAGGCCGCGAGCCGGCTCTACTTCGACAAGCCGGCCGCCGAGCTCTCCATCGCCGAGGCCGCGTATCTCGCCGCGATCCCGCGAGCCCCGGGCTCGCGCAACCCATTTCATAACGATATCCGTCTTATAAAGGAAGCCCACGCCGTCCTCGACCGCATGCTCCGCTTCGGCTTCCTGACGCCGGAGCTCCACGCGCTGGCCCGCGCCGAGGAGGTGCGCGCCGCGCCGCCCGAGCGCCGCCTGCCCGCCCCCCACTTCGCCGAGTTCGTCCGCCGCTGGGCCGCCGGGGCCGGCGCCACGGGCGAGGTGCGCACCACGCTCGACGCCTCGCTGCAGAGGGAGGCGGCCTCGATCCTGCGCGCCCATCTCGCCGCGCTGCGCCCGAACCGAGTGCGAAACGGCGCGCTCATTCTCCTCGACAACCGCAGCGGCGAGGTCCTGGCCTGGGTCGGCTCCCAGGACTTCGCCGACGCGGAGCATGGCCAGGTCGACGGCGTCGTCGCCCTGCGCCAGCCGGGTTCGGCCTTGAAGCCCTTCGTCTACGGCCTGGCCGTGGCCCGCGGCCGCACGCCGGCCGACATCCTGCTCGATGAGCCCTTCACCGCGCCGGACCGCTTCTCGCCGCGCAACTACGACGAGAAGTACCACGGGCCGGTGCGCCTGCGGGAAGCCTTGGCCTGCTCCTACAACGTGCCCGCCGTGCGCGTCGCCGAGGAATTGGGCGCGGGAGACGTCCTGCACCTCCTGCGCGAGGCGGGCTTTGACTCCCTGAACCTGCCGGCGGAGCACTACGGCCTTGGGCTAGCGCTGGGCAACGGCGAGGTCCGGCTCCTCGAGCTCGCCCGCGCCTACTCCGCCCTGGCTCGGGGCGGGGTCTGGAAGCCCGAGACCTTCGTCCTCGGACGTCCCTCGCCCGGAGCGCCGCGCCGCGTCTTGCCGGCGACGGCCGCCTACCTGATCACCCACATCCTCTCCGATAACGCGGCCCGCGCCCCGGCCTTCGGCGCGCACTCGGCCTTCAACCTGCCCTTCCCCCTCGCCGCGAAGACCGGCACGAGCAAGGACTACCGCGACAACTGGGCGGTGGGCTACACCTCCGACTGGACCGTCGGGGTCTGGGTCGGCAACTTCGACGGCTCGCCGATGGCCAAGGTCTCAGGGATCACCGGCGCGGGCCCGATCCTGCGCGACATGGCCTACCTCGCCGCCAAGCGCCTGGGGGTCCGCGAGTTCCGGGAGCCCGCGGGCATCCGGCGCGCCGAAGTCTGCCCGCTATCCGGCAAGCTGCCCGGGCCCTGGTGCCCGACCGCGATCTCGGAGGTCTTCGTCGCCGGAAAGATCCCGCGCGCGTTCTGCGGCTTTCACCACGCGCCGGCAGGCGCCGCCGCGGTGGCCGCGACGGGGCCGTCCGTGAAGTTCCCCGTCCAGGGCGACATCTTCAAGCTCGACCCCGCCTACCCGCGCGCGGCCCAGGTCCTGCGCCTCAAGGCCGACGGAGTCGAGCGCGCCGAGAAGGTCCGCTGGATCGTGGACGAGCGGCCGCTCGAGGCCGACGGCAAGAAAGGCGAGGCCTGGTGGCCGCTGGCGCCGGGCGAGCACCGGCTGGCCGTCTCCACCCTGCGCGGCGCGCGCTGGCTCAGCAGCCCGCCGGTGAAGATCTTCGTCGCGGCGCCCTAGCCGGCCTCGGGACCTACTCCAAGAAGCGCGCCCGGATCTCCGGCGTCGGGATCAGACAGGATTCTTTTTTCCCGAACCAGCGGTACCGGTTGCGCGCCACCCAATCGTAGACGGCGTCGCGCAGCGGCCGCGGGACGACGATGAAGGCGTAGAGGAGGGCCCAGGGCCAGCCCAAGTCCCGGAGAATGCGCAGCGCCGCCGTGGAACGGGCGGAGCAAGCGCCGTCCTCGACCAAGGCCATGGTCTCGAGGGCGCCGCCCAGGCCGAAGCGGGCGGCCAGCTCGGCGCCGGCTTTCGACTGGAACGCGGCAAAGCGAAAGCGCGCGCCGCGGTCGCGGGCCAGGACGAAGCGCACCCACCCCTCGCAGAGGTTGCAGACGCCGTCGAAGAGGAGGAGCGGGCCTTCCATCGCCTACGGCGCCGGCGGAGCGTCCGGCAAGGCGACTTCCTCGTATCCGTGGCGGCGGATCAGACGCTCACGGATGCCGGGGACATGGGCCTTGCCCACGATGGCCAGGAACGGGCCGGTCCCCGACGCGTCCCGCGCGATGTTGTCGGCCATGGTCCGGTCCCGAGCGAAGACGTTCCCGTCGCGCCAGGGCAGGATGCGGTTCCAACGAGGCGAGCCGGTCGTCTTGAGGCTGAACTTCGTCACCAGGTCGCTGGCCACCGAGTACGCAAACATCAGAAGGCCCGTCGCCGCGACGATCTTCGCGCCCAAACCCAGGAGAGCCAGCCCCAGCAGCCACGCCGCCGCCCATGCCCCGAGCCCGGCGAGGCCGGCGAGCAGAGCCCAAGCGACCCTGGTCGGGTTGAGGATGCGCAGATAGATGAAGACGTCCAGGCTCCTCGCGACGTCCACGAGATTGAGGAGATTTTCCCGCCAATCGGGGCGATGGCCGCGCTCCAAGCGCGTGCTGGCCGGTTCCACGGTCCGGCGGCCTTCCCGCCGCAGCAAGCCCAGGAACTCGCGCGCGGGCATACGGATGGGGATCCCGGCGGCGGTCTCCATCGTGACGATCGAAGCGTCCAACTTCTCCGCGGAAGCGCTCTCCAGCTCGGAGAGCAGCTCGCGCAGCTTCTCTTCCGAGAAGCTGCTCCGCAGCGCCTGGGCTACCGCGCGCCGAAAGTACTCGCCGTCCAGCTCGTCGATCGTGCTGCCTTCGCGCCTCGGCTGCTGCCGATCATCGCGGACCCGCGCGAACGCGGAGCGCTTGAGAGACTCGGCCCACGCTTGGAGCCGGCGAAGCGGCGTCAGGCGCGGATCGTACCCCTCTCGGCCCACGCGATCGAAATGGGCCAGGACGGCCCGGCCGAGCTCCGCCGCCTCCGGGGTCTTCTCGTGCCGCTCGCCCAGGACCACGACGTAATCGGGCCCCGCCGGCCCGGGCTTTCGCAGGATCGACACCACGTAGTCGTCGGCCGCCGCCGCGCGCAGCGCCGGAAGAGCGCGCGCCAGGGCGTTCCCGTCGAAGATCTCGGCCCCGGCGCCGTCCGCGCTCCGCGCCCGCGCCGCCTCGGCTGCCGCGAGGCTCCCGCGCGCCTTCCCCGGGCCGATCTCATCGGCGCGCGCCGCCTCGATGGGCTCTCGATCGGGGGCTTGGGCCGCGCCAGGTTCGAGGCGCGTCGAATCCGCGCCAAGCTGCGCCGAGAGCGCGGGAGCCGGAGCGCCGTCCGTCGGAGCAAGCGCCGCGTCCTCGGGCGCCGGACCAGCCGCGCGCAGCCGCGGGCTCCGCTCCGAGGCGACGTCGAGCGCCGATAGCGGCGGGACGTCGCCGGCCAACCCGCCAAGAAGGCCGCTCGTCTCCGGCGCCCAGAGTCCGCCTGGGATCGCGGGCGCCAATCCCGCCGGCATGGCCGGGGCGCCGACGCGGGCGGCACCCCGTACCGCGGCCGCCGGGAACGCGGGAGAAGCGAGGCAGCATGCTACCAGCGCGGAGAAGAGCACGGAGACATCCTACAGGAAGAAGCCCTTCCAGGACTTGGGCCCTTCGGGGAGATTACGCCTGAGCCTTATTCCCACGTCCATATGGGAACCCTGGCCATATCCGGGCCGCCGGGCGATTCGCTACCGTTTTCGGGTGATCCGGCTCCTTTCCTTGTTGGCCGCCGCGGCGTTCGCGGGGGTCCGCGTCGTTCCCGAGGCCTCGCGGGTCGTCGGCCTCGGCGGGAGCCCGGCCGTTCTCGTCGCGCCCGCCGGAGTCCCGGCGGCGCTGGGCGGCGACGGCGCCCTCCCCTCGGCGCAAATTCTCCCTCAAGGCTTCGACGCGCTCGCCCCCATCGGCGCCGTCGCCGCGGTTTCCGATCCCGGGCCTTCCCTTCTGGAGGTCGCCGCGCCTCCCACGCCCCTCGCCGCGGCGCCGCTGTCCGCGCAGCAAGCGCCGCCTCAAAGCGTCTTCACGTTCACGCTGCCGGGCCAGGCCGCCGGTCCC